>JAPKMV010000398.1 GCA_026645635.1 Caldilineaceae bacterium | reverse complement strand
CATCGACCAGGTGGCGCCGGCCGAAGGTCTGGCCGACGTGCCCACCACGCTGCACATCTACGGCTTCAGCTTCGACGACAACGCCGCCGCCTATCTCATGCAGGGCAGCACCGTCGTCACCATGCCGACCACCTTCGTGGACGAAGGCTACCTGCTCGCCGAACTGCCCGGCGGCATCCAACCCGGCGTCTATGACCTGACGGTGGACTTCGGCGGCAACGGCAGCGCCACCCTCGCCGGCGCCTACACCGCACTGGCCGGCAGCGCCGACGACCTCAGCAGCACCGACAGCCTGCTCTGGACTGACCCACTCGCCCCGCGTACCGGCGAAACCGCCGACGTGGGCCTCGTGGTCAACCGTCAGGGCGGCAAACAGGTGATCCCCAACGTCAAGGTGAACTTCTACGTCGGCGACCCGGACAGCGGCGGTGTGCTCCTCGGCGCAGGCACGATCGACCTGCTCTCGCCCCGCTCCTCGGCCAGCACCTCCGCCGTGCCCTGGACGCCGGCTGCGCCCGGTTCCTACCTCCTGGTCGCCATCATCGACCCCGACAGCGCGGTGGTGGAAAGCATCGAGACCAACAACCGCTACGAACGCCGCGTTGCCGTCCTGCCGCCGGCCGCGGATCAACTCGCCCCGCGTGTCGATGCCTTCGCCATCGACGGCGGCGCCGCGCAGACCCAGGACCAGGCTGTCGCCCTCAGCGCCATCTTGTCCGACCCGCCGCCGAGCAGCGGCTTCAAGTCGCTCTACTTCCAGGAGTACGAATACAGCGCGGCGGCCAGCCAGTGGGTGCCGGTCAAGAACTCCGGCTGGCTCGACTATGAGGCGGCCAAGAACAATCACCCGTGGACGCTGCTGCCCAGCGCCGGCGTCAAGTATCTGCAAGCCTGGGGCGCCGACCGCGCCGGCAACATCTCCCTCTTCCCCTACCGCGCCTACATCAACTACGGGCCGCCCACCGACCGCGTGATGACCAACCAGGGGCGCATCTACCGCTACGAGTTGCAGCCCGGCGACCGGCTGGATGTGGAACTGACCACCGTGACCGGCGACGCCGACCTCTACGTCTGGCCGCCGAACCCCAACGAGCCACCCTGGGTCAGCAACCTCTCCGGCAACGCGGTGGATGATTACAGCATCCCGATCACCGTCGCCGGCCTCTATCAGATCGAGGTCTACGGCTACTCCACATCCGACTACCGGTTGACGGTCAACGTGACGCCCGCAGGCCGGGGACGAGAATTCGTCCCACGCGGCGGGGTGGACCCGGAGAAGCCGGAGCGTGGCCAGCCGGTCGTCGCCGTCACCAGCTTGCCACCCAACCAGCAGGGGTTGCCCACGGCGCCGGCCGCGCCCGATGCACCCCCCGCGGCGGATCCCAAGCTCTATCTGCCGGTGGTGACGCGGTAACACCTTGCCCTGCGTTGCGGGAATGGACCAGCGCTCACTCCAAATGGGTGAACAGCGCTGGCTCATTCCCGCAACGCAGGGCGAATGCCCAACTTGACTTGCCCCCTTGAAACCGGATACACGCCAAGGAGGCTCTGCCATGTTCCCAGCCAATCTACAACCCACCAACCATCTGCAACGCTGGCTGCTGGTCGCCCCCATCCTGCTTTGCGTCGGCCTGCTGTTCAGCGCGACGCCGGCCCCTGCCCTCTACGCACAGAGTGCACCTGCGCAGCCAACCGTCACCGAAACGATCTTCTTGCCGGTGATCACCGCCGCGCAGGCAGCCCAGCCGTGCGTCGCCGACCCGCCGGGCGATGCCGACGACCTGCCGGACGCGCTCATCCTGTGCAGCGGCCAGACCGTAACCGGCGCCGTACACCGCGATACGGATCGGCTCGATGTATACAAGATCTATATCGAACGCGGCCAGCATATCGAGCTGCTCTTGGACGCCAGCGGCGACGGCAATGTGGAACTCCTGCTGTCACCGCCCGACTCGCCGCCGATTGGCGAAACCGGGACAATCCGGGTCAGCGCGGCATCGATGCGCCCCGACAACCAGGAAAAGATCGACTACATCGCCAGAGAAAGCGGGTACTGGTTTGTCACCGTATACAGCGCCGTTGGCCAGAACGATTATTCGCTGGCGGTGACCATCCCGGATGAGCCGCCCGCAGGGGACTTCGCGATTCGCGGCATCACCTGTCGCAACTTCGTCACAGCTTCTTCGCCAGGCTGGTACGACCAGCGCTGCCGTCCCGGCGGCTTTGAATACCAGATCACGCGCATCAATGTCAGCTTCACCAAAGCCTGGCACTATCCGCCGATCCTGGAGCCGCCGCACTTTGCGCTGGAAGTTAGCGCCTATCTGGTGCAGGGCGACGCCGACTATCGCCTCTTTTTGTTCGAGGAGGACAACTGGGGTCCCGGCTACTACGCCTTTGGCGTGCGCCCAAGCGACGGCGCCTTTTCCATGATGCGGATCGACCGCGCCGACGGGGTGGACACGTGGACGCCGCTGATCGACTGGACGCCGTCGCCCCACATCCGCCGCGGCACGCTGACCAACCGCCTGCGCATCGAGCGCAACGGCGCAGAATGGACGCTGATCATCAACGGCCAACAGGTCGGCTCAGTCACGGACGACACCCACGGCGGCACCGAGTTTGGGCTGTATACGCGCAACACCGAACCCAACAGCATCATTCGTTTCGAGAACATGCAGTACGTACGCTATTCGGACACCGGAACATACAGCAGTGTCGCAGCAAACGACAACGGCGCTGCGGAAGCGTATCTGCTCCAGCTCGAATAGCCTCTCGGCCGCATTGGCTTCGCTCACAGCCTATCGATCCCGGGCGTGATGCTGTCCCCCGGCAGCATCACGCCCACCATAAGATTCGTGGTTGTCCCCTGACCGCGTCGCCTGTACAATGGAGGAACCAACTGCCTTCCCGTCCTACCTTGCGAAAGGACATCACCATGCCCACGCCCGCCGCTGACCTGAGCCAATGGACGCCGCCGAGCAAAAGAATCGATGACCTGTTGGAGGAACTTGCCACGCAGATGGATCCAGGCAAGGCAAGCGCCCTGCCCCGCGCCGCCACGCTGCACGCCTTGCTGGTCTCTCTGCAGCGCTTCGGCGCCAACCAACTCGATTTCTTTCTCAAGGGTTTTGGCCCCAACGGCGGCCTCGACGGCTCACACCACCTTTACTCGCCAACTTATGCGCTGGATGTGACAGTCAACCAGATCGGCTATGATCTCGATCTGCTGCTGCGCGCCAGCCACCAGCGATCCTTGTGGAGCACGCTGCTCACAGGCGCCGACCAGGTGGCAATGGCCGCGCTGCAGCCTGCCATCCAACACAATCTGATCGGCCAGGCAACCGTGTTGACCTACGCCCAGAAGTCGTTGTCGATCCGGCTGGCGCCCTATGCACCGGTTGCGCTGGTCGGCCTCCCGTTTCACGCCACAGGCCGCCCTCAGGAGAACGTGACAATCGTCCATGAGGTGGGTCACTACGTGGCCGCCCGCCGCGATCCGCCGCCCGGTGCGAGTCAGCCACAGTGGTCACAGTTGACCCGCAACGGCTGGCTCCTGGGTCCCCGCCGGCAGATGGGCGCTATCGCCCCTCCGCGTATGGCTGACCTGTGGCTCGATGGCTGGCGCGACGAAATCTTCGCCGACGTCTATACCTGCATTGTCGGCGGCCCAGTGGCGGCGACAACGCTGCTGGAACTCCTGCGCGGGCTGCCGGCCACACGCTGGCTGGAAGACGATGGCGAACATCCGCTGCCAATCCTGCGGCCGGTCGTCTACGCCGCTGCGCTACGGCGGATCGCCGAGGTCGGCGGTCAGAATAGTGCCGTCGCCAACAGCCTGTGTGAAGCGGCGGCGCAGTTGGACGCCGCAACCGGGCACCTACAGATGCATCTGCCTGACTGGGTGACATTCCAAACCAGGAGTGGCCCGCGTCTCGATCTGAGGACAGCCCGCGACTTCATCAAGCAGGAGGTCGAAACCCTGGTGACGAAAGAGCTGCGCGCACTCTGTCCGCCGCAGGGCGTCCCTGGCGAGTTGTGGTCGCTGCTGGAGGTTGACCATGACCTGGCGTCGCTCGACCTCACTGTCCTGCTTGGCAGAGAGGTCGCCCAGCCACCTGAACTGTTCGTTACGGATGACCTTGCCCAGATTGGCTGGGCCGGCAGCGACAAACGCTGGCCGACAGGAAAAACTGGACTCGAAAACGCGACCTGGGAGCAGGCCCGCGACGAGCTGCTGGACAACAAGCAGGGGAATAAGGCAGATGGACTGGCCGACGCAGGCTGGAACCCCTGGTGGCTGGGCGTCCTCAGCGCCGGGACCTGGACCACGGAGGGTCCTGGAGCAGGCAATCCGCAGCCGGGCGGGTAATCATCGCGCTGTTCCCTGCCCCACGCCCGTCCCGGCTTCGCCCAGTTTTTTCTCGTACACCTGGATGTAGGGATAGCGAAT
>JAPKMV010000397.1 GCA_026645635.1 Caldilineaceae bacterium | reverse complement strand
GGTGAACTGGGCCACGCACAATACAGCTACCGGCTTACCAACCAATACGTTTGCCAGCCTCTTTGCCGACAGCAAGGGACGGGTCTGGGTTGGCTTGGGCTACAATCTTCGCTTCGCTTACTTAGCGATGTACGACGGTGCGATCTGGCATTATTACGGCAACAGCGAGACCAACGGCAGCCTGAATTGCACCGTCAATGGGATGGCCGAAGCGCCTGACGGCAGCATGTACTTCCGTTCTTGTGGCAATCTCGTCACTTATAACGGGGTAGCCTGGTCGGCGCAGTCATTTGACGCCGGTAATGCGGCTTTCCTGTTCGACAGGCGCGGCAACTTCTGGTATAGCGGCTGGGGTTCTGGCACCTCCGTGCGCTGGGGCGGCCTCGACAACGCCTTTACCGACGGCCAGTGGCTCTCTCCCACCCGCTTCCAGGCTGGCTACACCTTCGACGCCAACATTACCCCCGGTTTCTACACTGTGCAGGTTGACGGTGCAGTGGGCAGCGACGGCATCACCGCCTACGCCGGTGTGAGCAATACCTTCCAGGTCGACTTCGGCGCCGGCGTCACCCTCGACCCGCCCCAGCCGCCCCGGGTCACAGCGCAGAGCAGCGGCAGCCTCAATCACCTGGCGGCAACCTGGCAGACCAGCAGCCCCAACATCGACCAGTACCGCTACGCCATTGGCACGACGCCAGGTGCGCGCAACGTGGTCGGCTGGACCTACCTGGCCGGAACCAGCGTCATCCGCAGCGATCTGAACCTGGTGCAAGGGCAGAGTTACTACGTCACCGTGCAGGCGCGCAACACGAGCGGGTTGTGGAGCGTGAACGGCGTGAGCAACGGGGTGGTCGGCGGGCAGGCGCCTACGCCAACACCAACGGCTACGAACACCGCCACACCGACCAATTCAGCGACGCCAACGACAACGCCATCAGCTACTGCTACAGCAACAACCGGCACGCCAACACCAACGGCTACCCCTGTGGCGCCCGATGGAGAAAGCAAGACCTATCTGCCGGCCATCAACCGGCCCTGACGCTGCCCCGTGTGGGGTCGCAGAGCCGCGCCATCCTCGCCAGCAGCGAAGGCCATCATCGACGTTTCAGGCAGAGACGCCGATGGTGGCCTTCTCCTTGTGCCGGGCGCATGCGTCGAGCACCCCGGCGTTGCACACAGCCTGGAATCAGCGTCCAGTCGATCTGGGAACGGCTGGTTTGGAGCGATTGTCAAAGGACTTGACCAATGAAACTCGTCGAAGTTCGCCCTCAACCCAACTGGACATTGTCCATCATTGCCGACGACGGCAGCATCGGTGTCTTTGACGTGCGCCCATACTTGAACAATGAGGCATTTGAGGAACTGCAAGATCCCAGGGAATTCGCAAAGGTCACAAACGGCGGCTACTTCGTCGAATGGGCTTGTGGCGCTGACCTGTCGACAGATACGCTTGAGGCGCGCTGGCAGGTTGTTGGCAAAGTTGTTACAACAGCCAATTCTCGCATTCCAGACCAGGGACTGCAGCAAAATCGCCGTCAGTGGTCAGCAGCGTGAGATCGTGACGCAAGGCGACGGCGGCGATCAGCGCATCGACGGTGGCAAGTTGCCAGCCACGACGACGTAATGTAGTCTGGAGTTCAGCCGCCAGTTCTGCCTCATGTTGATTGACGGGATACAACCCCAAGCTGTGCCGCAGCCGCTGCCACTCGGCAAGATTCTGCACTGAGCGCGGTGTCAGGCGAATGCCGTAGAGGAGTTCAGTCAGCACGGGGACAGGCAGTGCGAAGTCATCTCCTTGGCGGAGTTGGGCTGGTACGCGCTGTCGGAGCGGATGACCCACGCTGATCAAAGGGGAGAGATGATTGGTGTCGAGGAGGTACCGGGCCATGCGCTAGCGGCGACCCTCGCGCTGATCGTCAGCCTGATCACACTTGTTCATGTCTGCCTCAATCTCTGCCCACTGTGCATCCCACACAGCGGCGTCAATCGGCTGTTCGCGCACGGCGTTGGCCAACAGCACGGCCAATGACTCGGTCGGCGGAATGTAGTCGATAGGCGCCCGCGCGTGGCCTGACAGATCGACTTCGCCGCGTGCCAGTTCCTCTGCGTCATTGTCGCTGCCCAGAAACGTGATGAGCACACGTTCACCCTCGTGAGAGTGGAGCGGCTCATCCGGCAGGATGACGCCGTTGACGACCACCCCCCGCGTCTTTTCCATGCGCATTGCCTCCGTACTTACCATCCACTTTACTGGCAAGATGGAGGCATTCTACCACAGTTGTCAAATGGCTTGCTGGCCTCTCACACACCCCGCCGCTTCACCAGCCAATACCCCGCCAGCACGCCGCCCAGAAAGCCAAAGAGATGCCCTTGCCACGAGACGCCCGCCTGGATCGGCAGGACGCCCCACAACATGCCGCCGTAGAATAGAAACGCGACGACCGCCAGGGCAATAGCCGTGACGCTCCGTTCGTAGTAGCCGCGCGCCAGCAGAAAGCCGAACAGCCCGAAGATGACGCCGCTGACGCCGAGGTGGATCGAGTTGGCGCCGCCAAAGAGCCAGATGCCCAGCCCCGACGCCAGCAAGGCGATGGCGCTGGCCCAGAAGAAATCTTCCGTGCGCCGCAGCATCACCAGCCAGCCCAGCAGGATCAGCGGGATGGTGTTGGCGAGCAGATGGCCGAAGCCGTTGTGCAGCAGCGGCGCCACGAAGATCGCCGGCACTGGCCAGGCTGCGCGGGGCAATGCCCCAGCCGTCCAGCGCGCCGCGCAGGAGCGCCGCATCGAACGCCTCGATCACCCACAGCGCCGCAACAATCGCACCCAGCAGGATCGCCTGGGTGCGCAGCGTGCGCCGCACCCCCACCGTCCGCTCCAGCGCCGTCGATTTCCAGTCAATTCGCCCCATGTCCCTCATTCCTCAATCAATCCCCTGGCCATCGACAATTGACAATTGACAATTGACAATTGACAATTCCCGCATGGCCTACACCCTGACCGATCCATTTCGCGCCCTGCGCGGCGTGCTGCGCTTCAACGGCGCCACCTTCCTGCTCCTTGCCCTGGGACTGCTGGCGGCCACCCTCGGTCTCCTCGGCGCTGAGAACCCGGTTGCAGTCGGGCCGCTGTGGCCGCCGCGACTGGCTGCCGCCGGTCTCGCCACGCTGGGCGTCTACTTCCTGCTCGCCGCGGCGGAGCGCTTCCTCGCCACCACGGCGTTGGTGACCTGCATGATCGGCAACAGCCTGGTTGCCCTGGTCATCCTGCTCGGTTATCTGGGCGGCGAGTTCGCCGGTCTGAACCTGCCCGGTCAGTTGCTGCTGATCGCCATCTTCGCCATCTGCCTGGTCGGGGCGGTGGCGCCGATCCGCTACTTGCGCGCCGACTACCGCAACGATTGACAAAAGCGACGAGGGGCGACGCCGGTAGCCGCAGATTTCCTCCTGATCCGTGCCGACAAGGCCAAAAGCCTGACATACACGAACCAGTACGAGCATCTGCGGCAAAAGTTGCGACTGGCGCCAAAACCATACACATAGCTTGCGCAATCCATCCTATAAATGTAAACCGGCTCACGGCGCGCCTGACAGCGCCGTGCGAAACTATCAGCGTTTCTTCCTCCTCCTTTGTGTGCGGGACGTGACACGGATCGTGTCACGTCCTGTATTTCCAGCCCCTGTTCCCATTTGGACGGGTTTCTTTCCACCCGGTTTGCGCAGAGTTGGGGCGCGGCTATAATTGTGCTGCAACCTGTCAGTCCATCCACACTCCTGTTGCAGGAGCACAAACGAAAAGCTGTGGGCGCCTATGAAAAACACGCGACAAAGTGCGATCGACTATTATCATGAACTCTGCACCAGCGGTTCCCTGGCGCAGGACACGTGGGAAATGCTGCTGCCCGGTATGAGGGCGCGCGGCCTGATCTTCGGCGACCGGCCCTTGACCACGGTGCTGCGCCCCCTCATCCACACCGGCATGGACTGGCACTATCTGCGCTGGCGCAGCAACATCATGATCGGCGTCTTCCGCAAGATGGCCGACGCCATGCTGGAAGACCCCGTGCTGCGCGCTCAGGTCCACCTGACGCCGGAAGAGGAGGAGTTGATCCAACTCCCCACCGGCTTTCGCACCGTGCTGCCCACCGCACGGCTGGACAGTTTCTTCACCGTGCATGAAGATGGCCGCTACACGCTCAACTACGTCGAACTGAACGGCGAAAGCCCGGCCAGCATGGCCTACAGCGACGTGCTGGCAGAGTTGTTCCTGGAGACGCCGCTGATGCAGCGCTTCCAGGAACGCTACTATGTGGACACGCTGATGGCGCGGCGCCACGCCGTGGACGCGCTCCTGCGCATCTACTACGCCTGGCGCGGCAACCGGGACAAGCTGCCCGACATCGCCATCGTCGACTGGGAGGGCGTGCCGACGACGACCGAGTTCCACCTCTTCGTAGACT
>JAPKMV010000396.1 GCA_026645635.1 Caldilineaceae bacterium | reverse complement strand
CACCTACTACCTGACGCCGGGCAGCCAGCCCTATGACCTGGCCTATGATGACGGCAACATCTGGTTTACCGCATTTGGCGGCAACTACGTCGGCCAGTTGGACACTGTCACGGACAACGTGCAGATGCATCCAATTCCGGGGGCGGATAGCGGGCCGACAGGCATTGCAGTGGCGGCGGATGGGACGATCTGGTTTGCGCAGCAGACGGCGAACAGTGTGGGGCAGTTCAATCCGGTTTCGAGCACATTCCAAAGCTATGTGTATCCGCTGCTGAATGGCGAGCTGGAGGAAGTTGCGACCGTGCAGGCGAACTCGATCTGGTTTACGGCGCCGGCGATCAACAGAATCGCCAATTTCAACCCGGCGACTATGCGGTTCACCAACATCCCGACGCTGCCCTATACGCTGCCGCATGGGCTTGCCGTCGAACCAGGCGACGATCCCTGGGTGAGCGTGGTCGGCGGCAATGCGATTGGGCGCTATTCGCCGGGAACGCTGGCGCTGTGGCGCTGGACGAACCTCCCCGTCGACGATGCGTCGGCGCTGGGGGCGCAGCGCATCGCATTGACAAAAGGGACCGCGCCGTGGAATCTATTTTACGTTAATGGGGTAACACAGAACATCGGGCGCGTTTACATCGCATCGGACACGGCCACGCGGAGCATCCGCCAGTTGCCGGCGGCGCCGCCCGCCTGCACCCCGCTGGACACTGCGGTCGATGCCGACGCCAACGCCTGGTTCACCTGCGGCCCGGCCAACACGGTGGTGATCTGGCGCAGCCCATTTACGATCGACCGGTATTTGCCGCTCGTGGCAAAGTAGACGACTGAGGAGTTGATGTCTCATATGGCACACAGACGGAAATTTACGCTGACGCTGCGAAAGGTCATGGCGCTGCTGCTCGTCGGCGCCATCAGCATGACGAGCATGGCACCGGGCGCCGCCGTGGCGCAGGCGCCGGCGCCTGACGGTGGCCAAGACGACGCTGCCCCGACAGCTCAGACCACGACGTTCACCTTCCTGCCGCTGACAATCAAGAATCGGTGTTCGGCGGCGTTGAACTACGCCAAGAACCATTTCGGCGTGCAGGCTTATGGCTACCTGGGGCCGCTCAGTCCCTATTACTGCGCCCTGGTGGACAGCGGCGCCGCTTGGGTGCGCAATGAGATTGCCTGGGAATCGATCGAACCGCAGGATGTGTCCCCGGTGGGCTACAATTGGACGGCAGCCGACAGCGCAATCGAAACCGCCACGCGCGGCGGCTTCAACCTGATCATCACCATCAACCGCAACCCAGAGTGGGCTTCCTCCTATTTGCAGGGGCCAATCGACAAAGTGCCGTTGACGCAGTTTGTCAGCTTTGTGAGCGCGATGGTTGAGCGCTACGACGGCGACGGCGCCAACGATGCGCCAGGGTCGCCCAAGGTCGAGTACTGGGAGTTCTACAACGAACCCGACGCCGGTTTCCTCCACAACGACCATCGGTGGGGCCACTACGGCCAGGAGTATGCGCAGATGCTGGCTGCGGTCTACCCGGCGGTCAAGTCGGCGAACCCCAATGCCAAGGTGTTGATCGGCGGCATCGCCTACGACTGGTTCGAGGATCAGAATGGCCCGTTCGTGCGCGAGTTCATCGACGATGTGCTTGACAACGGCGGCGGCCAATTCTTCGACATCATGAACTTCCACCAGTATCCGCCGTTCGCGGCCAACTGGGGGTCGGCCAATGGCCCTGGCCTGGTGGAAAAGACACAGGCCATCCGCGCCAAATTGGCGGAATATGGCCTGGAAAAGCCGATTATGATCACAGAATCGGGCATGCACAGCAACGACGCCGCTACCTCGCCGATGACGCCGGAGCTGCAAGCGCGCTACGTGACGATGCTCTTTTCGCAGGCCATTGCGGCCAACGTCGAGACGTTGATCTGGTTCATGCTCTACGACCCTGGTGAAGTCTATCCCTATCGCAACGGCCTGGTGACGAGCGCGAGCGCGAACACCCAGCCGGAACGCAAGCCGTCGTTCTCCGCCTACCGCACCGCAGTGGCGATGTTGGACGGCGCGACCTTCCAACAGGCGCTCTCTGCGGCCGAGACGAACAATGCCGACTTGATCGCCTACCGTTTTAGCGACAAGAATGCGCAGACGCTCTACGTGGCCTGGCTTGGCCCGATCACGCGCACGGACACGGCGAATCTCAGCCTGCCGGGCGCCGCGGCGACGGTCTATGACATCTACGGCGTCTACAAACACACGGTAGCTGACACCGACGACGGCCAGAGCGACGGCCGCATCACGCTGACGGTTGGCGCGCAGCCGTCGTACATCCGCATCCATCAATGATCAAGATGAGCGCCGTGCACCGCACACCGAAATCGGACGCAGGCTGGCGGGTCGTGCGACTCGCCCGTCTCCGCCTTGCCATGCTCGTGCTCCTGCTGGCCGGCGCGACGCTGTGGGTCAATGCCGCCCACGCTCAGGACACGTACCTGCCGCTGGTGCAGGCCAACCCCACCACGCCGCCGCCTTTTTGCCGGCTGGGCGTCAACGGCACCCACGGCAGCGGCTCGAACGTCGCCAACGACAACAGCCTCATCCCGCTGCGCATCGGTTGGTACCAACGCTATCGCACGGAACTGAGGCCCACGCGCCCCAACGGCGCCGAGTACGCGCAAACCATTGCGCTGGAACAAACCGGCCCGAACTCCTACACCTATTCGCCTAACGCGGCCGCCATCCTGCAAATCGTGGCGCAGAACCCTGGCAGCATGTGGCTGATCGGCAACGAACCTGACCGCCGCGACTATCAGGACGACATCGTGCCGCATCTCTACGCCGAGGTCTATCACGAACTCTACACGCTGATCAAGAATGCAGACCCCAGCGCCAAGATTCTGGCCGGCTCGATTGTGCAGGCGACGCCGGTGCGCATGCGCTACCTCGACATGGTGTTGGCCCATTACCGACAGCAGTATGGCGTCGCTATGCCCGTCGACGGTTGGAGCATCCACGGTTTCATCTTGAACGAAGTCAGTTGCGACAAGAATCCGGACCCGGATCACCTGAGCTGCACCGGCGCCGAGATCCCGCCCGGCATCGACGACGCCACTGGGCTGGTGTTCGACCCGGCGGACACGCCGCCCGGCGACTGGATCGAACGCAACGACGACTTCGACATCTTTGTCGAGAACATCGTGCGGTTTCGCACCTGGATGGCCGCCAACGGCTACCGCAACATCCCGCTGCTCATGTCGGAATATGGCATCCTGGTGCCGGGACAGTGGTATCCGCAGTTCAACGCTCAGCGGGTCAACTCCTTCATGGATCGTACATTCGACTATCTGCTGAACACGACCGACCCCGCGTTGGGGCTGCCGTCCGACAATTATCGGCTGGTGCAGCGCCTCTCCTGGTACAGCACCACCGACCAGAACTTCAACGGCTTCCTCTTCCTGCCCGATGGACAACTCACAGCGATCGGCGCCAACTACAAGGCGCGGGCTGAGGCGTTGGCGGAGGAAGTGGACTTCATCGCGCTGGCGGCGGCGACGACGCCGCCTTATCTGCTGGCTGCCAATGGCGCCGTCACCGTGACGCTGCAGGCCACGATCGGCAATGCCGGCAACCTGGCGCTGCCCACCAACGCCGTCGTCCGCTTCTACAACGGCGACCCGCAGAACGGCGGCCAGATGATCGGCGCCGAAGCCGTGACCACCCTGGCTGGCTGTGGCGCAACGCAGGTGGTGACGACGGTCTGGCCGAACGTGACGCCGGGCGACTACCAGATCTTCGTACACGTCGATCCTGACGGGAGAGTGCGCGAGACCAGCAAGAGCAACAACATGGCGTCGACTGCGGTCAACCTGGTCACCGACCAGTTGATGCTGCCGATCGTCAACAAGTGATTGTGCGATGGTGAAGCGCTTCACCCAGCGCAGCCTGTCGGCGCCCAATGCCGACCGGATGGCGGTGCTGCTGACGGCCGGTCTCAGTGTTCTGGTGCTGTACGGCCTGGTGACGCTCATCGAGCGCGCCACGGTGATCGGCGATTCACTGGGCTACTTGTACGCCGCGCAGCGCATTGCCGCCGGGTTCGGTCCCACCTTTGCCGATGCCAACAACGCCCTGGCCGGCCCCTATTTTTCGCTTTACGCGTTCCAAGTTGCACGCGCCGACACGGACCTGTTCTACCTGGGCTTCCCGCCGGGACTTTCGCTGCTGCTCGCCCTGCCGCTGCTCATCAGCCCGCAATCTGAACTGGTCTATTGGGTCGTGCCGCTCACGGCGCTGGCGACGCTGCTCCTGAGCGGCTGGCTGGCATGGCTGCTCACACGCACCACGTGGGCCTCGTTCTGGGCGCTGCTGCTGCTGGCGACGACGCCTGCCCTCTGGCTCTTCGGCACCGCGATCTGGTCGGAGTTTCCCAGCGCAGCCGCCATCACCGGCGCGCTGGCGC
>JAPKMV010000395.1 GCA_026645635.1 Caldilineaceae bacterium | reverse complement strand
GGCGACGGGGATCATGTTCGTCATTCCGCTGGGGCCGTCCACTTCTAGCAGGTCTTCGGTGTCGATTCCCTTTTCCTCTACGAAGGTGTCAAGCCAGCGCGTGAAGGTCATAGCAGGTACGTCCTCACTGCCTGCATGACTTCGCCGTCACCGTCGATCACAATGCCGTCGGTGCGCATGTCGGCGTGAATCGGGTAGCCGTCCAGCCCTGCCACCTCCCTGAGCACATACAGCAGCCATTCCAGCAGATCGGCGTCAGTCTCGATCAACGGTTCGGTCAGGTGCAGCAGGTAGACGGTTGTCATGGCGTCAAACCTCCCTCGGATCGTCCAACAGGTGAGCATAGCGCCGTCGCAGTTCCGGCGTTGCGAGTTGATACAGCCTGACGCGCTGCTGCATCTTGCGGCGGATAGCGTCACAGTCGCGCACCAGGTCGGCCTGGTATATCTCCGTCCACTTGCGGCCGTACCCGTACCACGGGCATTGGCTGGAAATTTTCCAGTGCAACCGTTCACGCATGGATACTTTCACCCTGCCGGCGTGGTCGTCCCAGCCCCAGGCGCGCACCGGTGTGTTATCGGGCAGCGCCAACAGCGCGCGCCAGTCGTCAACAATGCGGCCGGCGGCGCCGCGGCGTTTCGTGTTCATCGGTTCACCTTCTCAGATTCCAGATAATCCAGATACTGGCGCAACTGGTCAATCTCAGCTTGCCGGTCAGGGAGTGCTGGCATTCCTGCCACGCGGCGGAATGCGTGCGTGTAGGGCGTCACCTCGTCGGCATAGGTCGGGCGGGCGGGATACTCAATATCCCATTCCTCTTGCTGTGTTGGCGCGGGCGTGCTGCGCAATGCCACAATCACCAGTGCAGCAGAAGGGACTCCCGCCAAAATGCCAAGCAGCATTCCGATAGCCATGCCCACCGTTTCAGGCGACAAGCGCGACAACGACCATGCAAACAGCGCAACGGCGGTGATAGCTGCAATGACAAACCACTTCACAACGCACCTCCCACTTGCAGCGCCAACAGCAGCGCATTGGCGGCCAGCAGCAGCACGGCGGCCACAAGCAGCCAGCCGGTAACGCGTTCTGGTTGATCGGCGTTCATGGCGTCACCTCGGCGGCGGCCAACTGGCGATAATCGTCGGCGTGGTCGTTCAGTTCGTCGGCAAGTTCGGCGGTGGGCGTCCAATCGCCAGTCTCCAGCATATCGGCAATGTGGGCGTGATAGACTGGCCCCACGGCGGCCAGCACGCGGCCGGCGTCGTCAAGCTCGACAATGTAGCGTTCGCCGGCGGTGACGTGCTGCCAAACGGCGACGTCGGCGACAGTGTTGGCGGTGGTGGGCGTCACCTCAACCGGCGTCACCGTGGCGCGCACAAGGCGGTAATCTCGCGTGTCGCGCATTGCGTGCAGGCGCGTGCGGAACATGGCCAGCGCGGCCAGGTCAAAATCTCCGGCTTCCGCGTCAATGCCCAGGTCGTCGGCAATGTCCGCGGCGTGCTCGCCGTCAATCTGGACTGTGAGCGTGAATTGGATTGTTGTTGCGTTTGGTGAGTTCATAGCGTGTCGCCTCCTATGCGACGGGTGTAGTAGAATATGACTGCCGTCCCGTGCTGCTCCTAGTGGTTCGGTGTTTGTCGCACCTGCCACCAGCGCGGGACGGTTTTACACTTCTTCGGGTCCTCGTTTCCGGTATTCTTCCTCTAAATCCTGCTCGGCCAGCGGCAGATACCGTTCCAACATTTGAATGTTGGCGTGTCCCATGAGCTTGGCCAGCACGTGAACGTTCATGCCACCTTTCAGGCAGTTGATAGCGAAGGTGCGGCGGCAAGCGTGCGCGTTGGCGTGGGGCACGCGGGCGTCAACTTGCAGCCGGCGAAACAGTTGCGCGATCGTGTTCGGTCGCAGTCGTTCGCCGCGCAGCAGGGTGAGGAACAGCGGTTCGCCGGGTGACGTGTCGCCGCGTTCCAGCAGATACAGCCTGATCGCCTTGCGCGTTGGCGTGTCGCAGAACGTAACCCTATCCTTCTGCTGCTTGCCATGTCGCACGCGCACAATGCCTGTCACCAAGTCAACGTCACTCACGTTCAGGTTGCAGAGTTCTGCGGCGCGTACTCCACTGGAAACCAGCAGGCGCACGATCGCACGGTCGCGGCGCGTGTCACAGGCGCGCAGCAGGCGGCGGAGTTCGTCAACGTTCAGGGCGCGCAGTTCTTTCTGCTCCATGCGCGGGGTGCGAATGTTATCGGTGAACGGCGATTCGGGGATTATGCCTTCGCCAACACAGAACTTCAGGAAGTGCTTCAGCACGCGGGTCAAGTTGTGCTGGTAGTTGCTGCTGTATTCTCGCCTGGTCAACTCGGCCAGATAGCCACGAACGTGGAGCGTCGTCACCTGCTCCACCGTGGTGACGGACTGCGCCGCGGCCCACGTGATAAACAGGCGTGTGGATCGTTCGTAAAAGTCCACCGTGCGCGGCGTCAGGCGGGCGGCGCGGGCGTCCAGCAGCCAGACTTCCAGAGCGTCTTCAATTTTGGTCTGTTTGCGTGTCTTTGCCAAAGCAAAACCGCCACCTGATTGGTCAGGCGGCGGCTACGCTTGGCGTTGTGGGGAGGTCACCACTCTTGCATTCGCCTCAATCGACAAATGCACTGAGCGGGCGAAGAGATTCGAACTCTCGACATTCAGCTTGGGAAGCCTCTGTCACCGTTGCCCACTTGCGCCAGTGTAGCCGCGTCAACCTGACTGGCTGATACTGTTGGTCACAGTATACACACTCAATTATTGATTTGCAAGCGGAAAATTGCGCCGGGTCAGTAGCGCAGTACGACCCCTTCATTGGCAATCGCAGCGGCGGCCACGTAATGACTCGGCATAGTGAGACTCGCCCAGCCGCCAGCGTCGCGCAGCGCAAAGACGCTGCTCCCTGCTGCGGCGCGTGTCGCCCACGTGTGGCGCAAGTCATGCGGTGACAGTCCTTCAACGCCAATCGCCGCGCCACAGCGCTGCACCACGTCATAGGCGGCGCGCTCGGTCAGCCCGGCATGGGTGAGACTGCCACCTTTGCGACTGCCGCGGAGGATCGGCCCAGTGTCCGGTGCGTCAGTCGCCAGCCAGCGCTGCACGGCGGCCAGGGCGTCAGGGGTGAGGCGGTGCGTCTGCGTCTTGTTCACCTTGCTGCGGTGAACGCGCACCAGGGCGCCGGCGAAGTCGGCCACGGTCAGCGCGCAGAGTTCACCCACGCGCAGTCCCAAGTCCAGCAGCAGGGTGATCACAACCGCGTCGCGGCGTCCCTGCGGGGTGTCCGGCTGCCGTTTCAGCGCTGCCACCTGGTCAGGCGTCAATGTCACCGGATCGGCTTTCTTGCTGCCGCGGCGTTTCTGGTCGCGCTGGGTGTCAATGCGCTTCCCCTCGGCGCCGGTGGGCGCCTGTACCGTCAGAATCATGGCGTGCTGCTCGCGGTCAATGACGCCAGCCTGATACGCCAGCTTTGCGCGCTTGCGGAGCGTCGCCAGCCGGCGCGCCACGGTCGCCACGGCGTAACCTGCGTGCAGTTCATGTTCCACGAAAGCGGCGATCAATCCCCACGTCACCCCGCGCCAGTCGTGGACGTTCTCCAAGTCCAGCGCTGCGCCTGTGACGTTCTCCAGAAACATGGCGAAGGCGGCCAAGTCTTGTTCCTGTGCCTTGCGGGTGTTCTCGGCTTTGCCTCTCACATATCGCTCCACCACGGTGGCGGCGGCGGTGGCGTCGGCCACGGCTGCCGCGGCTTCGATCCTGCTCTGCGTTAATGCCCCTGACGTTGACTCTGACATAGCGTCCCTGTCCCTGTCTCTTGGCTATAGGTTGGTGAAACTCACGAATAACATTCAATTATCTGTAGTAATTTTAGCAGTTTGTCTAGGTGTTGTCAAGGTGCATTTTTGCCTGTTGCAACACTACTTTGGTTGCGATATTGCCCCGTTGCAGTTGCCTGTGGCGCGCCCCTGTCCATTGACGGTTCGGCAAACTTACCTTATGCTGCGCGGCATGCAAACACTATTCACCACAGACAGGATCGCCCGTCTCTTTGTCGAAACCTGGCGCAAGGTGCCAGCAACCCAACGGGCAAAGATCGAAGCGCGTCTAGCCTATATCACTGACAACCCTTCTTTCATGCCGTGGTGCCAGCAGGAAGCGGACGACGGCGCTAGGCTGGGTATCGCCTATGCGGACTGGGGACTTAATGCTGTCGTGTTGTTCCCGGACAGGTTAGCGGCCGAGTCGGATCGGGAAGTCAAGTTTACTATCGCCCACGAGTTAGCACACGTCTACCTCGGCCATGTGCCAACCTTTGACGAAGCTATGGGCGGCAAAGCTATCGCGGATAAACCGGAAGAAATTCAGCGTTGTGAGACTGAAGCAAATTTCTGCGTGCTTTTGTGGAAAATTCCAACGGACGCAAAAGATAAGGCGCCGGTTC
>JAPKMV010000394.1 GCA_026645635.1 Caldilineaceae bacterium | reverse complement strand
CCCGGCTGATCTTCATCGTCTTTACCATCTGGTGGACGGTGGGCGCGTGGCTCGGCTACACCGTAGCCGGCGAGAAGATGCCCTGGCTGCTGACCCACATGGCGCTGCCGATGTGCATCCTCGGCGGCTGGTGGTTCGGCAACATGGTGCGCCACATTGACTGGCGCGGGGCATGGCGCAACCGGGCGTGGCTGCTCGTCTTTGCCGTACCTGCGCTGGCGGTGCTGCTGCTGGCTGTCTTTGCCGCCACCGCGCCCGCCAACGAAGAGACGAACGCGGCGCGGCGCATCGTGCAGGGGCTGCTGATCATCCTCGCCATCGGCGGCGTGCTCTTTGCCACCGTCTACGGCGTCCTGCGCGGCGGCTTCAAGCAAGGGATGCGTCTGCTCGGCGTCGGGCTGACCGCGCTGCTCTTCCTGCTGACGATCCGCACCAGCTTCACGCTGAACTTCATCAACTACGACATGGCCACTGAGCTGCTCGTCTACGCCCACGCCGGGCCGGACGTGAAGCGTGCGCTGGCCGAGATCGACATCATCAGCGAGCGCACGGTGGGCGACCGCAACATCGTCGTGGCCTACGACGACGAAAGCTCGTGGCCGCTCAGTTGGTACATGCGCCAGTATCCCAACGCCCGCTTCTACGGCAGCAGCCCGAACCCCGACGCCATGGCCGCGCCGGTGATCATCGTCGGGCCGAACAACCGCGGCAAGGTGGAGCCGTATGTGGCGCGCGACTACGTCAAGCGCACCTACCGGCTGGTCTGGTGGCCGGAAATGGACTACTTCAACCTGACGCCCGATCGGGTCATCGGCGCGCTCACCGACCCGGCGCAGCGCGAACGGCTCTTCAATATCATCGCCTTCCGCAAATACCGCGACACCGGTGACCTCTCCAAGTGGCGCGACCTGGCGCAGTGGCCCTACCGCCACGAGTTCGACATGTACGTGCGCCGCGATCTGGCGCCGCAGATCTGGGATCTCAACGTGTTGCCTGTGGCGTCGGAGGCGGTCGATGTGCCTGTGATCACTGCGGATCAACTGCGCACCAATCCGGCGACGCAGATCTACGCGGCGAATTACAACGGCTTGCCGCTCTTCAGCCCGCGCGCCGTGGCCGTCGGCCCCAACGGCGAGCGCGTGATCGCCGACACCGGCAACCACCGCATCGTCGTGCTCGACCGCGCCGGCGCGTTCCTCAACGCTTTCGGCAGCCACTGCAACCTGGGCGACCCGATCAACACGCCCTGCCAGGACCCCGACGGCGACGGGCCGCTGGCGTTGGGCGACGGCCAGTTCTACGAGCCGTGGGGCGTGGCGGTGGACACGGAGGGCGCCATCTACGTCGCCGACACCTGGAATGGCCGCATTCAGGTCTTCGACAGCCAGGGCAATTTCCTGCGCAAGTGGGGCGCCTTCGCCACCACCAATGGCGAACTGGGCGACGCCAACGCGCTCTTCGGCCCGCGCGGCATGACCATGACGCTGGACGGCAACCTGGCCGTCGCCGACACCGGCAACAAGCGCGTCATTCTCTACCGCCCCAGCGGCGAGTTCGTCAACCAGATGGGCGGCGGCGGCGTGGTCCCCGGCCGCTTCGAGGAGCCGACCGATGTCAAGGTCGACCCGACCGACGGCAGCCTGCTGGTGGCCGATGCCTGGAACCAACGCGTGCAGCGTTTCTCGCCGGATATGCAGTTCCTGGCCGAGTTCCCGGTGCCGGGCTGGGCCGGTCGCGATGTGCTGCAAAAGCCAGGGCTGACCGTCACCGCAGCGGGCGACATCTACGTGACCGACCCGGCCACCTTCTTCGTGATCGGCTTCGACCGCAGCGGCGCGGTGCGCGGTGCGTTTGGCGGCGCGGGCAGCGAACCGACGCAGATTGGCCTGCCCAACGGCATCGCCGCGGATCTGGCTTCCGGTGTGTTGCTGGTCGCCGACGGCGGGAACAGCCGGGTGATGGAGTTTGCGGAGCTGGAGTGAGTGAGTGGGTGAGGGGGTGAGTGGGTGAAGTTCTCACCCTCTCACCTCATCACCCTCTCACCCACTCACCTCATCACCACAACAGGGAAGGAACGCACGTGGCGCGCTCGATCCGCCCCGTCCTCTTTGGCGGCGGGGCGCTGGTGATCCTTTATCTTGGCCAACTGGCGCTGGCGGCAGACCGGCGTTTCGATGCCGCGCTGCTGTTGGGCGGCGGTGTGGCGCTCTTTTTGCTGGCGTTGGGGCGCAGCCGCTATTTCCCGGAAACGGCCTTTGTCCTGCCGCGGCTGCCCTGGGGCGGCTGGCGGCATCCTGCGACGCTGGGCGGCCTGGCGCTCCTGGCCGCGGCCTTGGCGCTGGGGGGATGGGCTGCACGCGAGTTCTACGCCAGCGAGCCAACCACCAGCCTTGCCTGGCTGCTGCACCTGGCCAGCGTCGCCCTGGCGCTTGCCGCTGCGCCGCTTTTCGACCGTGCACTGCGCACCGTGGATCCGGGGACTGCCGCCCCGCCAGACGCCGCCGGCGGTGCGCCCCGCCTGGCGCGGCGCACCGTCATCGGCTGGCTGGCTATCATCCTGGCGGTGGCGGCCATCTTCCGCCTCTACCAGTTCGACAGCCTGCCGCGCGGCGTCTGGTATGACGAGGCCGAAAGCGGTTTGCAGGCCCTGCGCATCCTTGCCCCCGGCGACTACTGGCCGATCTTCGACGGCGCCACCGCCGGTGCGGCCCATTTTCTCTACCTGGTAGCCGGTTCGTTCGAGCTGTTCGGCGTCAGCGTGCAGTCGATCCGCACGGTGAATGTCTTCTTTGGCCTGGCGATGGTGTTGGCCGGCTACCTGGTCGGCCGCGAGCTGTTTGGCGACGTGGTCGGGTTGGTGGTCGCCGGCTTCTTTGCCGTGTCCAGTTGGGCGGTCACTTTCAGCCGCTTCGGCATGTACGCCAGCAACACGACGCCGCTCTTTGCCCTGCTGACCATCGGCTTTCTGCTGCGGGGCTGGCGGCGCGAGTCGATGACGGACCTGGCCTTGGCCGGGCTGTGGGGCGGGGTCGGCCTCTGTTTCTACACCTCGTTTCGCCTCTTTGTGCCGGTCGTGGGTCTCTTTGCCCTCTATGCCCTGATCTGGCAGCGCTGGCGCCACCGGCGTTGGCCGTCGGCCCGCTTCTGGTACGGCGCGCTGCTTGGTGTGTTCGTTGCCCTGTTGATGGTGGCGCCGCTGGTCGTCTTCGCCTACAAACAGCCCGACATCTTCTGGGCGCGTATCGAGAACACCTCGCTCTTTACTGACCGCACGCTGGCCGAGGCATGGCCGCTGCTCCAGGAGAACATCCGCAAGCATTTCCTCATGTTCAACTGGCGCGGCGACCCGAACGGGCGTCACAACCTGCCGGGCGCGCCGATGCTCGACAGCATCACCGCCGCGCTCTTCATCGCCGGCGTCGCCTACAGCCTGCGCCGCATCCTGGAGCCGCGCTACCTGCTGCTGCTCGTCTGGGTGCTGATCTCGCTGCTCGGCGGCATTTTCTCACTCGACTTCGAGGCGCCGCAGGCGCTGCGCGCCAACGGCGCGATGGCGCCCGTCTACCTGCTGGCCGTGATCCCGCTGGCGCTGCTGCTGCGCGCATGGGCGCTCACCGGCGGGCGCTACTATCCGCATCTGCTCTATGCGCCGGTGGGGCTGCTGCTGGCCGGCGTTGCCCTGCTCAACTGGCAGACCTATTTCGACCGCCAGGCCAATGACTTCGCTGTGTGGAACGCCTATTCCACGCCGGAGACGCTGGCCGCCGAGGCCCTGGCTGACCTGGACCCCAACGTCGACGCCTACGTCACCTCCTACTTCCACGGCCACCCGACCATGCGCTTCCTGACCAACGATATGCGCTATGGCCGCATCGAAACCACCGACCAACTGCCGCTGATCCTGGATCCGAATCGCTCCGCACTCTTCATCCTCAACGCCGACGGTCGCGCATTCTACGAGGAGGCGCGGCGGATGTATCCGCAGGCCGCGCTCACCGAGGTGACGCCGCCCGTGCCCGGCCCGCCCGTGCTCTATACGATCCAGTTGTCGCCGGAGAATATCGCCTCCGTGCAGGGGCTGGACGGCCGCTACTTTGCCAACGCCGACTGGTCGGGCGCTGCAGCGTCGCGACCCGCTGCTCGACTTCGACTGGACCTCGGCGCCGCCGCTGCCCGCGCCTTTCTCCGCCGAGTGGAACGGCATCCTGCGCGTCGGCGATTATGGCCCGCACGATTTCTTCTTGGAGGCGCCCGCCCATGCCGAACTCTTCATCGGTGAGCAGCAAGTCTTTTCGAGCACGGGCATCCTCTCCGGCACGCTGACCCTGGCCGAGGGCAACCATTTCTTGCGCGTGCGTGCGGTGGGTGCGCCGGGGCGCTTCAGCCTGGTCTGGCGCACGCCGGCAGACAGCCCGCAGGTGGCGCCGCCCTCCGTCTTCTACGCCGCGCCGGTGTCGGGCAA
>JAPKMV010000393.1 GCA_026645635.1 Caldilineaceae bacterium | reverse complement strand
ATGTCGGCCAGGTCGCGTATCTCGGCGACCGCGCCCAGGTCTACGCTGACCAGGCGCAGGATCGGCTCGTCGATCACCCGGAAATAGCTTTCGATGGGCGGGCGCGGCCCCGCGGCGTCGCCCTGCCCGCGCACGCTCAGGTCGATGGAGACGTTGAGCACCCGCGCGCCTTCGGGAAAATCCATGCCCAGGAAGAAGATGTCGCTCCAGCCGCTGTGGCTCAGGTCCATGCGCACGGGCGTGGCTTCGTGGAGGACGGGAAAGAGCTGTGATGTACTGGGGTTGTGGGGTGGTGGGGTGTTGGGGTTGCTCTCTTGTGGATTCCCCAAAACCCCAACACCCCAAGACCCCACAACCTCACGATACAACTCCGGCCGCACCCGCAGCGGCTGGTCCGCGGGGTGGCCGATGCGGAACATCCACTGGTTGCCGCGCACGGAGCGCACGCTGCGCCGCACCTGGTTGGCCAGGGTCTGAAAGCCGAGCCGGCGATAGGCTTCGGCCAGCGCGCTGGCGGTGGCGTCGTCCAGGGGCGCGGCCAGGAAGAGGTCGATCGCCTCGGCGAAGCGGCGCTTGAGCAGGTTGTCGTAGCCGTCGAAGGGGACGCGCCCTCCCGATGGCAGCTCCGGTTTCTGGGGCAGATGGAAGCGGTAGATCGCATAGAGGAAAAACAGCGCACGCACCCGTTCGTACAAGTTATCGCTGCGGCGGCGGAATCGGTCAAGGGCAGCGCACTCCGCCACCAATTGCTCAAAGGTGGCCGCTCGGCAGAAGGCATCGAGCGAGCGGTTGCGAACCGCTGCGGACTGCGCAGTGATGATTTGGACGAGTTCACTCATGGGCGTTGATCACCTGCCGGTGTTGTGGATGATGGATGAAGAGACGCTGCCGCAATTGCACCTTTACTTGCCATTGGGAAGAGGCGCAGCCGCCGGGGCGTTGAAGCGATACCCGATGCCGCGCTCGGTCACCACATAGACGGGATGGTGCGGGTCGGGTTCGAGTTTCTGACGCAGATTGAAAATATGGACGCGCAGGCTATCCTCGTAGACCTCCTCAAAAGGCCAGAGGCGGCGCACCAGGTAGTCGCGCGTGACCGAACGGTTGGCGTTGCGAAAGAGCAGATAGAGAATTTTGGACTCGGTGTCGGTGAGTTGGATCGACGCCTCGTTGCGCAGCACCCGCTGGTGGGCAAAATCGAGGCTGAGCGTGGCGTCCACGGTGATCATGGGGCCGTGAGCGTAGGAGAAGTCGCCGACGCGGCGCAGCACCCGCCCGACCCGCACCTCCAACTCGCGCACGCTGAACGGCTTGGTCAGATAGTCTTCGGCATAATGGCGAATCGCCTCAACCATGACTTCTTCTTCGTCGACGGCAGTGAGCAGGATGATGGGCAGATCAGCGTACTGCTGTACGTGCCGACAGAAGGCCAGCCCATCCATCACCGGCATTCTGATATCGACGATCGCCAGGTGGGGCAAGCCGTGGCGGTCAATAAACTGGAGCGCCTCACGGCCATTGCCGGCAGAGAACACCTCATATCCGGCCAAACGCAGTTTGGTGGCGACCGCAAACATCAGCGCTGCGTCGTCATCGACCAACAATATCCTGTAGGCGAAGTTCGTGTCCATTGTCACATAGCCAGCCGGCTGAACGAGGCTCACGCGCTGCATCTCAACCGAGCGAACCACCCGTCTGTATCGGGAGCAGTGCGTCGATTGACAGCATGTCCGGCGCGCGTGATAATGGCCAAGTTCCTGAGATTCTTTTATATCTTATCACGAAACGACGACATGGCTTACATTACATTCGATGGCAATGGATATGCGTACACTGCCATCGCACAACTGGTCCTTGCCGTCTATGCCGCCGCACACCTGGCGTTGGTTCGCGACAAAAGCACGTCGGCGCGCTGGCTGCTCTACTTCTTTCTCTGTCTTGCCGCCAGCAGCGTAGCCTATTTTCTGATCAACGCTGTCTCCTACTGGGGCGTTCTGTTTGCACCGCTCCAAGATGCGCTGATCTTGTTGGGCGGGGTGTGCATGGTGCGCTTTGCCTACGCCTTTCCCGTTGAACAGCCCAGACGCTGGAAGCTGATCCCGCTCTCCTTCATGATCGTGCTGGCGGCGCTTGCCCTGGCGGTCTCCCTGGCCTGGCTCGCCTATGGTTTCATCGCCCCCGATCCGTGGCGCAGAATGGCCGAAGCCTACTATTTGTTGCTGCCGGTCGGCATCTTGACCAGCGTCAGCGTCTTCGTCGTCCGTGCAGTGCAGATGGATGAACGCCCGGCGCTGCCCGGTGGGGGCTTCGGCGGTCGCAGCCGGCGCGCCGCCGCGATCCTGCTGCGACCGTATGGCCGCTACGCTCAGGCGCATCTGCTCTTTGCGTGGAGCGTCCTGCTCGGCGCTCTGCCTGCGGTGGCCGCCATCGATGCTGTCGCCCGCGCACTTGGCCGCCCGCTGGACACACTGCTGATCGGTCCCGGCTCCATCCTGGCAGTCGCCGCCATTTTCTTTGCCTATCTCCACTATGCCCCAGAATGGAGCTCTTTTTCCGTGAGGTTGATCAGCATCGCGCTGGTGACGCTGCTCGTCGTCCTCAACGCTGTCGGCGTCTTCCTCATCATGCAGGTCAGCCAGCGCGTCTGGATCGATGCGCAAATGCTGGCCTTCACCACCGGCGCGCTCGACCTGGCAAGCATCCCTGCCGATGCGCCAGCCGCCCTCGCCTATGTGATTGACTGGGGAGCGACGACAGATGCCACCCCTCGGGCGCGGTTGCTCTATCGCCACCCGCTCCTCGACGCTGCGGTCCCCGCTGACTTGCTGCCTGCTGCCGCCCCCACGGACATTCGCCAGCGCGCCACCTTTCGCGACGCCGCCGCACATCTGGCCACAATCTGGGCTTTGGAGCCATCCGCGGCAGCCGACAATTGGGCGCCGCCGCCCAGCGCCGTCCACTATAGCGCCGACTGGATAGGCCGCTTCCTCGATCCGGCTCGTGGCCCGCCCAAACTGTTCATGGGATTTCCGGTCATCCAGCAAGACCGCTGGTATGAGATCGGCATCGACAGCAATATCATCGGTTGGCGGATCTTCAACCTGACCGTGCTTTTGATTATGGCGTCCTTTGTTGGGCTGGTGCTCACGCTCACCGGCCACATGTTGCTGATCCGCCCGACACTGATCTCCCCGCTGGAGCGGCTGCTGGCTGGCGTGCGCCGCGCCACCGGCGGCGACCTGAACGCTGCACTCCCCGTCGTCTACAGAGACGAAGTCGGCTTGCTGACCGAATCGTTCAACGTCATGACGGCGCGGCTGCACGACCTCACCGAAGACCTGGAGCAGAAGGTGGCGGCGCGCACGGTAGAACTCAACGCGGCGAAAGAACACGCAGAACAGGCCAGCCGTGCCAAGAGTGCCTTCCTGGCCAACGTCAGCCACGAGCTGCGCACGCCGCTCACGGCCATGCTCGGCTACGCAGAGCTGGTGCTGAGACGCCCCAGCCTGGACGCCAACATGCGAGTCGAAATCACCACCATCTATGAAAGCGGCCAGCAGTTGCTCGTCTTGATCAATGACATGCTCGACATGACGCGTATCGAGGCGGATGTCATGGTCTTCCACCGGCGCCGGGCCAACCTGCGCGAACTGGTCGACCAGGTGCTGCTCATCCACCGGCTGGCGACGCAGGCAAAACACCTCACCCTCCAGATCGAATTCGCCGCCATGACGCCTGAAGTCATCGAGACCGACGTCGACAAGGTGAAACGCATCTTGATGAACCTGATCGGCAACGCGATCAAGTTCACCGAAGCCGGTGGCGTCACGCTCTCCATCGCCTGCCACCCCATCGACCCGGCGGGCGCTGAACGCGCCGGCGTGACCTTCGTGGCGGCCGGCGCACCAACAGAGCGGCTCCTGGTGACTGAAGTCCAGGACACCGGCATCGGCATTCCACCGGCGCTCCACGAGCAGATTTTCGCCGAGTTCACCCAAATCAACACCACCACACCCGAAGCGGCGCAGGGCCTCGGTCTCGGTCTCAGCATCAGCCGACGCCTGGCGCGGCTGATGGGCGGTGACCTGACCGTCACCAGCAGCGGCGCGCCCGGCGCCGGCGCCTGCTTCCGCCTTACCGTGCCGGTCACCTGCATCGCCGACCCGGCTCCTGCGCCCGCGCCGCGCCCTGCGGACACATCACCCCAGCCGGCGCCATTGGCTGCGGCCGGGGTGACCATGTTGGTTGCCGAAGACATCGACGCCAACCGTGCGCTGCTCGCGTACCATCTGCGCGCGGCCGGCTGCACCGTCTACGAGGCGCGCAACGGCCAGGAAGCGCTGGACAAATGGCTCCAGGTGCGCCCGGCAGTGCTCTGGCTCGACATGCGCATGCCGGTTCTGAGCGGGCAGGAAGTGGTGCGCCAGGTGCGCGCCTACCCGTCCGGCGCCGCAACCCGGATCGTTGCGG
>JAPKMV010000392.1 GCA_026645635.1 Caldilineaceae bacterium | reverse complement strand
GCCTGGTGTGGCAGACTGGCTGGAGGCTTTCCGGCGCCAGGGCATCTGGCAAGTGGTGGGATCGTCCGGGCCGATGGGCAACATCGTGGCGACCATCGGTGCGCTGGGGATCGGCGACTACTTTCTCGGCATGTTGACGGGGTCTGTTTTGCCAGCGGGCAAGCCGCACCCCGACCTGTTTCTGCGCTGCGCTGCGGCGGCTCAGGCCCCGCCGCATGCGTGTCTGGTGATCGAGGACAGTATTCATGGCGTCGAGGCGGCGCAGCGCGCCGGCATGGGTTGCGTTGCCGTGGGGCAATTGGCCCAGAGCGCACAGCTTCAGCCCTTTCTCGCGGCAGCGCAAGGGCCGCGCTGCTGGGGTGTACGCTCTCTGGCTGAACTCGATCCACTGTATTTGCTCCAACACGGGGCGCTGGGCTGATCGGCAAATATCCGATTGTCCAAGCCCCGCAATCGCTGTTTTTGACGGAGGTTTCATGTTCTTCAAACAAGACAAACGGCGTTATCGCGGCTCAATCGACAAACTGCGCCCCGCCTTCACTGCCCGTTCCGGCCAGAAGCTGCGCATGCGGCTGCTCCACCCCCAGGACGCACCCCTGCTGCTGGAGCTATTTCACCGCCTGTCGCCGGAGACGCGGCGGCGCCGGTTTCATGGCAACGTCGATCATCTGTCCCCGGAAATGCTGGAAGAGGCCGCAACGGATCTGGCGAATGTTGACAACCTGACCGCCCGAGGCGCGGTGGTGGCGACGCTGCGCAACGCCGACGGGAAAGAAGAGTTCGTCGGGGTGGCGCGGCTGGCGCGACCGCCGCACGCCGTCGACGCGCCCGACGCCGAAGCCGCCATTGTTGTGCGCGACGATTTTCAAGGGCAGGGCGTGGGCAGCGAACTGCTGCGCCGCATGGTGCTGCTCGCCAAGCGGATGCACGTGCGCACGATCCGGGCCGTCTTCACCTCGTACAACGAGAGTGCGATTCAACTCTTTCGGGAATTGGGGCTGCCTTACACGATCGACATCGACCACGGCGAGACGGAAATGCGGCTCGCCGTGCCGCAGGGGTGAGGGGGTGAGGGGGTGAGAGGGTGAGAGGGTGATTCGTTTTCACCCCCTCACCCTCCCACCCTCTCACCCTTACAGTGCATTCCGGTACGCGTACGTCCGCCGGTAGCCGTAGTCGGTGCTGAAGCTGCCGAAAATCTTCTTGCCCGCTTTGGAGATGGGATAGCGGCCCAGTGAGCGCAGCCCGCGCCGCATGATCTGTTCCGGGCCATAGACTTTGCGGCAGAGCCAGTCGTAGGCGCTGCGCAGCTCATCCACCGTGAAGTTCTTTGGCACGAAGGTCACGTGGGCGGTGTCGTAATGGCTCCAGGGCAGGTCGAGCAGGCGGTTTTCCCGCTCCACCACATCGCGGAAGGGTGTGCCGGGATAGGGCGTCAGCATCGTCGTGCTGACGCTGTCCAGTTCGCTGCTGCGGATGAATTCCCACATCGCCTGGAAGGTCTCCGGCGTATCTTCGTCGAAACCCATCACAAACAGACCGACCACGCCGACGCCGGTGGCGCGAATCGTGCGGATGGCCTCGATGGTCTGGTCGGCGCGCCCCTTCGACTTGCCGCCCAACGAACTGCGGTTGTTGGGGTTGACGCTCTCGAAGCCGATGAAGTGCTTGTCCAGATGGGCGGCGACGCTCATCTCCAGCAAGTCGGGGTGTTTGGCGATGCTCATCTCCGACTGGCAGGTCCAGCCGTGGAGGTCGAGTTTCATCAGCGCCTCGAACAGTTCGGCGCAATATTCCGGGTCGGTGGTGAAGTTTAGCCCAAAGTTGTCGTCGGTGAGGAAGAAGCGTTTGATCTTGCGCCGCTTGATCTCATCCACCACTTCGTCGATCGGGCGCAGGCGCATCCGCCGCCCGCTGACGCGAATCGCCGTGCAGAAATCGCAGTTGCGCGGGCAGCCGCGGGTGATTTCCAGGTAAGGCGTCCAGTAATTGTTGCTTTCGTCCACCATCTTGATCACACGGTCGGTAATCGTCGCCAGACCGGCCAGGTCGGCCCAGCGCTCGTCATGGTAGACGGGCTGCATCCCCTTGACGCCCTCCGCCGCAAAGTCCTGGATCAACTGCTGCCAGGTGAAGTAGCCTTCGCCGACCATGATGCTGTGGGCGAAGGTGGAGGTGTGCTCAGGCATCAACGTGGCATGGACGCCGCCCACCACCACACCCGCCCCCTGCTTCATCGCCCGCCGTGCAATCTGCTCCGCGCCCTCGATGGTCACCGTCATGGAGGTGACGCCCACCAGGTCGCCTTCGCGCAGCGTATCCATGGGCAGATCGCGCACATTTTCATCCCAGATCTCTACGGGAATTTCGTCCGGGACCAGGCTGGCCAGACGCATCAATGTATAGGGTGAACCAGGCGACTTTCCGAAAACTCGTCCATCGCGCTTGGGTTGAATCAGAACAATCCGTCGCATGAATCCTCCGCTGCGAACCATGTTCGGCCCGCGATTGCCGCTGCGTGTCGGCCAGCTTCTTCGTGATATGATGACAGCCAAGACGCCGGCCGCGAGACCAGCGTCTTGTGCACGGGTCGAATCATAGCATAAGGGTTGGGAATCGACAAGCGATTAATGGAAAAAACTTCATAAAAATTAGTCGCCCATGACTGGGGCGCCCCTCGCAACTCGCCCCTCGCCCCAATGCCCAGACAAATCCCTAAAACCAGTCGCGGGCGACCAGATAGGCGAGCGAGTAGAGGATGCCGATCAGACAGCCCACGAAGACCTGGAGCGTCGTGTGGCCGACCAACTCCTTGAGTTCGGCGTCGGTGATCGGCTGGCCGGAAAAGACGGTGCGCAGCAGTTCGTTGAGCACGCGCGCCTGCTTGCCGCTCTCCTGGCGCACGCCGCGGGCATCGTACATCACGATCACCGCCAGTACCATAGCGATGGCAAAGACCGGGCTGTCGAGGCCGTTCTGATAGCCGACCGTCGTCGCCAGGCTGGCCACCATCGCCGAGTGGCTGCTGGGCATACCGCCGGCCTGCGCCAGGATGCGCCACTGCAGGCGCCCGGTTTGCACCCAGTTCGCCAACACTTTATAGAGCTGCACGCCGAAGGCGACCGAAAGCGGCAGCCAGAGCGCGGCATTGGAGAAGAGGGCGCGCACAGTGGCTAGCTCTCCTGCCAGCCCTCGAACGGCGCAGTCTGGTCGCCTGGCTGCCAGCGCTGGACGCGCAGCTCCGCCTCCTCCAGCTTGCGTGCGCAGAACGCCGCCAGGCTGGCGCCTTCTTCGTAGAGCGTCAGCGCCTGTTCCAGCGGCAGGTCGTCGCCCTCCAATGTAGCGAGCACCGCCTCCAGTTGCGCCAACGCCGCATCGTAAGTCATCTCTTCCGCTGTTGTCGCCATTGTCGTTTCCTTCTCATTCGCTGCACCTTTCGCAAGGACACGCCACTGCCGGGCCGTCCCTTCATCGCGATGTAGTATACCAAACGACACCGCAGTTCAGCAGAGCGCGCCCGGTCGCCCACTGGATTCCCATCATGTCACGAATTACACGAATTCTGACGAATGTGCACCCGGCTGGTCGCCCGAATCCACGCGCTGAGGCAACATGCATGTCACGAATTACACGAATTTTGACGAATGGGCACGAATCTTCGTTTCAATTCGTTGAAATTCGTGCAATTCGTGAGGGGAGGGCGCTGTCGGTCGAAGGGCAACCCGGAATAGAGGCAAAGACACCGGTTGATTGCGGCTGGGCTGCGCGCATTACAGAAACAACTCACACACGCGGGCATAATGTAGACTGATGCAAGTGTTCGATTGGAGATGAGTCGATCGTGTCGATCCAGGAAACCGCGCCGGCGCTGCTGCCGGCCATCGTCATATTGGAATCCGACCTGTTTTTTGTGCCGCGGCTGATGGACGTCGTCCGCGCCTGTGGCGCCCTGCCGGTTGTGACGGAGACGCCCGACGAGTTCGTCGCTGCCGTCGACCGTCACTTTCCTGTGGTGGCGTTGGTCGATCTGGCCACTCCCGGCGACTGGGCGACGGCGATCCAGCGCTGCAAACTGCGCCCGCACACCCGCGCCATCCCGATCTACGCCTTTGGCAGCCACGTGGACGCGGCCACGCTGCAAGCCGCCCGCCGCGCCGGCGCCGATCACGCGTGGGCGCGCAGCCGCTTCATGGCCGAACTGCCCGCAGTCGTCGAAAGCCATGTGCACCCCGCGGTCGTCTATCCCGAAGGCTGGGATGCGCCACTGAGCGAGCTGGCGCGGCACGGCATCGATGAGTTCAACCGCGGCGAGTTCTTCGAGCAGCACGAACTGCTGGAGGCGGCGTGGCTGGCCGAAACCCGGCCCGTGCGGGAGATGCACCAGGGCATTTTGCAGGTGGGGGTGGCCTTTTTGCAGATCGAACGCAACAATTGGGCTGGCGCACTCAAGCTGCTGCGCCGTGGGCTGCCGCGGCTGCGCACCCTGCCCCCTGTCTGTCAGGG
>JAPKMV010000391.1 GCA_026645635.1 Caldilineaceae bacterium | reverse complement strand
GACGCAGATGCTGTTGGTCAGCGCGCCGCTGCCCGTCGCCTTGACGGTGACCAGGGCGGAGAACTTGTCGCCGGGGCGCACCGTGCCCACGTTCCAGGTGAGCGGATTCGGGCCGCTGTTCTGCGCCGGAATGGCGCTGATGAAGCTGACGCCGCTGGGCAGCGTGTCGAAGACGGTCACGTTGGTGAGCGTGATCACGCCGGTGTTGTAGAAATCGACATTGTACTGGAAGGTCTGGCCGACCTTGACCGCGGCCAGGTCGGTCGGCTTGCCGATGGCGACACAGCCGTTGACGGAGACGCGGCTCGGCTCGTAGTAGCGCCAGAGGTGATCCTTGCCGTTGTCGAAGCCGCCGGCGTCGCCGCCGAAGGTGTCGCCATAGAAGACCGGGCAGCCGTCGGGGTTGAGGATGGCTGCTGTGTTATCTACGCGAATCTTCACCCACACATATTCGGGCACCAGGCTGGTGAGCTGACCCACGGCCCAGCGGATCGTCTTGGGGCTGGTGCTGTCGGTCTGGCTGACGGTGGAGGGGAGCGGGCCGCTCACACCCAGGGCGCCGGCGTCGATGGAGGCCGTGCCGAGGACGGTGCTGGCGAGGCCGGGCTGGTCTTTGGCCACGCGGCTGCCAGTGTATTGAATGCGGTTCCAGGGGCCGAACTCGTCGTCGCTCATGGCGGCCTTCATGCGGTCGGCCACCGTGCCGCCGGTCGTGCGCCACTCGTCCCAGTCGAAGTGCCAGCCGTAGCCGCTTTCCGGGCCGGCGACGCCGCTGGCGAAGCCCCACGGTGCGTTGCCGCGGCCGTCGCCGTAGTCCACGATGGGCGCCGCGGCCGTGCCGGAACCGGTGTAGGTGGTGCCCTTGACGCCCCAGGCGTACATCTGCTCGGCGTCCCACTTGTTGCAGGGCACGAAGACATCGCCGGAGTTGTTGGTGATGGTCTTGGCGCCGCCGGTGACAAAGGTGCCGACCACGCCGCAGCGCTCCCATTCAGAGGGGTTGCCTGGGTTGCTGAACGACTGCCACGAGCCATAGGCAGTGTCCGGGTCGGTGGAATAGAAAATGCCGGTGTCGCCATAGACGCCGGCAATGGTGCCCCGATGCAGACCGGTCGTCGTCACCACGGGTGACTCGGTCACGCCGAGGATGTTGGTGTAGCTGCCCGTCAGACCAGCCAGCTCCACCGTGGTTTTCGCGCCGATGGGGCCGGCGCCGATGGCGATCTGCGACTGGCCTTTCATGGGCACCTTGTCGTAGCCGGTGATGCCGTCGGCCACGCTGTCCCCTGGGAGCAGGTAGGCCGTCTCCAGCACTGTGACGCCGTTAGGCACGTAAAAATCGACATGGCCGCCGACGCCGGTGGTCGTGCCGTCGCGGGGCACCACCTTGATGATGATGCCGATTTCGTCGTTGACGCGCAGGAGCGGGTTGGGCGGCCCGGCATAATTCGGGTCATTGCCGGCGATGCGGTCATCCAGCATCGCCTGGGTGTTCGGATCGAAGAACATGTAGACCATCTTGGTCTGCAAGTTGTGCGCGCTGGCGAGGGGCGTGATGATGCCAGGCAGAATGCCCGGCGCAACGCCCACGATGACGGACATCAGCATGACAACCGCCATGATGATGTCCAAAGGGCGGCGGCGAGAGGAAGATGGTTTCATTGCTAACTCCTGTGCACTGGCTCTGTGCTCGTTCTTCGACAAGTAAACTTACCGCAAATATAATCGTTGTCGCCTTGCATTTCCCGCGCAAAACTGGCGCTGATGCTGTTATGGTTGGCTGCGATGAATGGCGCCTTTTGATTCGATTCCCAAACAATACGATGAGTCTGACTGGCGCTGCGTTTTCCTGCCCTGCCCACGCCTGGCGGCGCATGCAGGGTGAAATGGACATCTCTAAGATATGTAGACGACGATAATAACAAATAGATACGCCGTTGTTGCTTTCAATTTGTTGTCATCTTTTCTACAGAGCTTACGCAAGCTGAGCAACACTGTGCGAAACTGCACGAGCGTGAGGCGCCCGCATCACATCAAGTATAGCAAGAGCACCAGGCGCTCGCCACGGGCAAATGTCTAATTTTGACGGTCATTGCGACTGGGAGTGGCTTTACTCGACAAGGTGAGGGGGTGATGGGGTGAGAGGGTGAGGGGGTGCGTTTCCGTCACCCCCTCACCCTCTCACCCTCTCACCTCGTCCGGTTATAGTTGCGGTGCAGGCGGGGCTTCGTGCGGTTGCAAACCGCACCTACGGCATGGGGGGAGTATGGATTTCAATACAACCTCTTCCGTTCGGTTAGCGCGTGCTCACCAATTGGGCTGGCGCTGCGGCCTGCCCTTGCTTTTCGGCCAGCACCTTGTACGCGGCCAGCTCCGCCTGGCGCGCCAGGTTCATGGCGTCGCCCAGCACCCGCGCCGATTCCTGCGGGCTGTGGAAGCCGGTGCTGTTTTCCGAGGAGATGAAGTCCCATCGCATCTGCGACGAGCGGTGCAGTTGCAGCGCCTCCGCCAGTTCTTCGTCGGTGGCGCCGGCTTCCCGCGCCGCTACGATGGTGTCGATGGCGGCGAGCAGCGCCTCTTCGGTGTCATGGAGCATGGCCGCCGTGCGGTCCTGGATCGTGCTGATGCGCGCCTGGAGTTCCGCCTCGCTGTAGTTGTGGCAGGTCTGGCACGAGGCGTTGATGTTGACCACCGGGCTGCGCAGCCAATGGTCGGAGACCTTCACGCTGCCTTCACGCACGTAGGGCATGTGGCAATCGGCGCAGGAGACGCCCGACTGGTAGTGCAGACCGGTGGTGAATAGCTCGAACTCGGGATGCTGCATCTTGAGCATCGGCGCACCCGTCTCGGCGTGCTTCCAGTCGGTGAAGCCTACGTTGTTGTAATACTGCTCGATCTCGTCGATGTTGGTGCCTTCGGCCCAAGGGAAGGTAAGCACCTTGTTCTCGCCCTGGAAGTAGTATTCGACGTGGCACTGGGCGCAGACGTAGGTGCGCATCTCCTGGCGGGTGGCCTGGCTCAGGTCGATGCCGCGGGCCGCCATGGCGTTGGCGAAGGCGGGCCGCGTGATGCGCAGCGCCATCGTCTCCGGGTCATGGCAGTCGGCGCACGATGAACCCAGGTGCAGCTTCTCCTGGAGTTCGTTATAGGGCGTGTGGTTGAACTCCTCCCAGCCCATCTCGGCGATCAACTGGGGCGTCTCCGCGGCGTGGCAGTTGGCGCACGCGCCCGGCTGGTCGACGATCTTGACGCGCTCGGTCTCCTTCTGGTCGCTCAGCGCGTAGAAGTGCCCGCGTTCCTCGTTGTGGTCTTTGCTGAAGGCGTAGCCTGCCCACAGCCGCACCATCGCCGGATTCTTCTCCAGCTTGCTGTACGGCTCCGAACCGCCGTAGGCCGTGCGCCCATAGTTGCTCTCGGTCTGCTTGAACGAGTCATACTGCACCGGGAAGTTGAGACCCCAGACCGCAGGGTCGAGTTCGTCGGGCGACATCTCAACGACCTTGAGCGGTCCCTGCATCGCTTCGTCCTTTTTGCCCTGAATGTTGGTGAGCAGGCCCACGACGACGATGGTGAGCACGGCTGCCAGGGCAAAGAGGCCGATGTAGAGCCAAAGCCGTTTCGATTTGGGCTTGTTGGCGCCAGAAATTTCTTCACTCATAAGGTCACCTCGGCAGAATTTTGTGAATGAACATTGGTTTGTTGCAGATGAATTGGCGCGCCCGTCCTCATGGCCCGTGCGCCACATTGTCGTGGCCCACGTTGCCATGACAGGCGACGCAGTTGAGCGGTTCGTCGGAGCCGATGTGTTCGATCATGCTGATGGCGGTGGCGTGGCATTCCAGACAATTTTCCCGGGCAATGTCGGCGTTGAAGCCGCGAATCTGGATGTTCTCCGGGTAATTGTCCAGCGTAAACGCCAGGCTGTGGTTGAAGCCGTTGATCCCCTTGACGATCCACTTGTCGGGGAAGCGGTGCGGCGTGTGACAGTCGTTGCAGACCGCCACTGCCTTGTGGCTGGAATGGCTCCAGCCGTCGTACTGGCCACGCATCACATGGCAGTTCGTACAGGAGTTGGGATCGTCAGAGAGGTACGAGAAGCCTTCGGCATAGACAAAGGTGAAGGCGCTCAAACCGATCAGCACGCCGAACATCACCGCGACCCCAGCCAGCCAGTAACGGGTGCTGCCGGGTGTCGCAGAATCTTCGGACATAGGTAGTATCTCCTTTCTGTCAGTTATGACGTTGGTCGAGTTGAGATGTTGCGCCGACTCGCTGCGGCCAAGACCTGGCCGCGTTGGTTCTCTACGGTTCGGTAGTATAGCACACAATTTGTTCTCGCGCTGTGACATTTGTCGCCAGGTTGCCAGGCAGGCTTTACACTTCTTTTACAGTTGCTCGCTATTTCGCTAACATGAACGCGAGATACTCGTTGGGAGACAATCTTCTCAATTTTCCGGGATAGATGCCGGCTGAGCCGGCGTAGATTCCACGAGATAAGGATTTGTTCAGGGCGCGCATGA
>JAPKMV010000390.1 GCA_026645635.1 Caldilineaceae bacterium | reverse complement strand
TTTTCCCTTGGCGTCTTTGCGTCTTGGCGTGAGATTCTTCTCAAATGACAGCGCTTGACCAAGAGATTAGGTCGTGTGTCCTGCCTTCGGTAGAATGAAGCAGCATTTCGGTGGGCAATGGTGAGAACCGCCTACGGTCGAAAGGTCAGCCCTCGCCGCAGACATGGCAGAACTTTTTTGGAATCGCGACGAACAGCGGTTACGCGCCGGCATCCGCATGCTGGTCTACTTCGCCATGTGGGGTTTTGGCCCGGCGCTGCTGCATAGCACCGTCGGCAACTGGATGCGCAACGCGGCGTCGGCGGATTGGCAGTGGCTCGTCAGCGTGGCCGCCGATCTGCTGCGATTGGCCGCGGTGCTGGCAGCGACCGTCATCGCCGCACGCTGGATCGACCGGCGCCCGCTGGGCAGCTATGGGCTGGTGATCAACCGGCGCTGGTGGGTCGATCTGATCTTCGGCGCACTGCTGGGTGCACTGCTGATGGTGGGCGTCTTTGTGGTGGGGTGGCTGGCGGATTGGTACGTCATCAGCGCCATGTGGGTCTCGTCGCCGCCGACGGCGCCCTTTGTGCTGACGATCTGGGCGCCGATCACCTGGTTTGTGGTGATCGCCGTGGCCGAGGAACTGCTCTGCCGCAGCAACCAGTTGCTCAACCTGGCGGAAGGGTGGCTGCCCTCCGGCCGGCTGGTGGCGGTGATGCTGGCGTGGCTTGTCTCGTCGGCGATCTTTGCCCTGCTGCATGTCTATAACCCACACAGCGACTGGTTTACGACGTTGAGCCTGTTGGGGTATGGTCTCTTCTTTGGCCTGGGCTATGTACTCACTGGACAGATCGCCCTGCCGATCGGTCTGCACTTTACCTGGAATTTTGTTCAAGGCAATGTCTTTAGCTTTCCGGTCAGTGGGCGCATCACCCATGCCACTACCTTGTTTGCGGTGCAGGACACGGGGCCGGTGGCGTGGACGGGCGGCGCGTTCGGCCCGGAGGCGGGGCTGCTGGGGATGATTGCCGCGCTGGTCGGCGCGGGGTTGATTGTGCTGTGGGTGCGCTGGCGTTACGGCGGGGTGGGGTTTGACCATCTCTATGCCTGCATGCGGCAAGTACGAGATTGAGAGATTGAGAGATTGGAGATTGGCAGTCGCCATGTCGAGCAAACTGTGGGGTGGGCGCTTTTCGGGCAAAATCGACCCGTTGATGGAGCAGTTCAATGCATCGCTGCGCTTTGACCAGCGTCTGTGGAAAGCCGATATCGTCGGCAGCCAGGCGTATGCCGGGGCGCTGGCACGTGCTCGCCTCTTAACAGAGGCGGAGGCGGCGCAGATCGTCGAGGGGTTGGGGCAGGTGGCGGAGGAGTGGGCGTCGGGCGCCTTTGTGGTGGCCGAGGGCGATGAGGACATTCACACCGCCAACGAGCGGCGGCTGACCGAGCTGATCGGGCCGGTGGCGGGCAAACTGCACACCGGGCGCAGCCGCAACGACCAGGTGGCCACCGATGTGCGTCTCTGGCTGCGCGACCAGATCGCCGTGCTCGACGACCATCTGCGCGACTTGATCGCCACGGCCGCAGAACGGGCCGCGGCCGAGATCGAGGTGCTGATGCCGGGCTATACGCACATGCAGCCGGCGCAGCCGGTGCGCTGGAGCCACTGGCTGTTGAGCCATGCATGGGCGTGGCGCCGCGATGCCGACCGGCTGGAAGAACTGGCTGTACGCGTCGATGTGATGCCGCTGGGCAGCGGTGCGCTGGCGGGCAATCCTTTCGGCATCGACCGGGCGGCGCTGGCGAACGATCTGGGCTTCGGCGCCATCAGCCCCAACAGCATGGACGCAGTGAGCGATCGGGATTTTGTCGCCGAGTTTCTCTTCTGGGCTGCGCTGATGATGCTGCACTTGAGCCGCTTCGCCGAAGACTTGATCATCTACAGCAGCCGCGAATTTGGCTTTGTGACGTTGGCTGACGCGTACAGCACCGGCAGCAGTTTGATGCCGCAGAAGAAAAACCCCGATGCGCTGGAATTGCTGCGCGGCAAGTCCGGGCGGGTCGTGGGACACCTCACCGGGCTGATGACGATGCTCAAAGGGCTGCCCAGCACCTACAACAAGGATCTGCAAGAGGACAAGGAGCCGCTCTTCGATGCGGTGGACAGTCTGGCCGGCGCTTTGCAGATCGCCCACGGCGTGCTGACGACGCTGACGATTCACCCGGCGCACATGACGCTGGCGCTTGCCCCGGAAATGCTGGCCACCGACCTGGCCGATTATCTGGTGCGGCGTGGCGTGCCCTTCCGCGAGGCGCATCACGTCGCCGGCGCGGCCGTCAAGATGGCGGAGGTGCAGGGCGTGCCCCTGGCGGAGCTAACCCTGGAGGATCTGCAAACCTTGCACAGCCACTTCGATGGCGATGTGCTGGCGGTTTGGGACTTTGGGCACAGCGTCGAGCAGCGGGACGCCGCGGGCGGGACGAGCCGACGCGCAGTCCTGGCGCAAGTCGACGCGCTGCGCGCCTGGCTGGCCGCGTGATTGCGTCTGCGTGCGCTCGAAGTAGACCCCTGCTGTGCGGTGCGTTTGACAACGCCTTGAATCTTTGATACATTTCTGCCGCTCAGGTTCAAGCTACGTTGCGCCGACGGTTACGAAAACTCCTGCAACGATAAGAATACTGCTTCCCGGCTAAGTACTTCCAGCCTGGAGAGAATCAAGTAAACGAACAGCCGATGATCCAGCCCGTTGCACGCCCGCTACAATCTGCGCCACCTGGCACAGCGGTAGCGCGATCAAAGCAATTTGAAACTTCGAATGCACGAGTCGAGGAGTAAAGGTACAACATGCCGAAACTGCTGGAAGTGAAGAACCTTCGCACACAGTTCTTCACGCAGGATGGCGTGGTTCATGCCGTCAATGGAATCTCTTACAGCGTCGACAAGAGTGAGACTGTGGCGATCGTGGGGGAATCCGGCTCCGGCAAGAGCGTCGGCGTGATGTCGTTGATCCGGCTGATCCCGCAGCCCCCCGGCAAGATTGTGGACGGCGAGGTCTGGTTCGACGGGCAAGACCTGTTGAAACTGGGTGAGGATGAGCTGCGCGATATTCGCGGCAACCGCATCGCCATGATTTTTCAGGACCCGATGACTTCGCTCAACCCGGTGCTGACGATTGGTCGTCAGATCACTGAGGCGCTTGAACTCCACATGAACATGAACAAGGAGCAGGCGCGCAAGCGGGCGGTGCAACTGCTCGAAATGGTGGGCATTCCCGGTGCAGCGGCCCGCCTTGACGACTATCCGCACCAGTTTTCCGGCGGCATGCGCCAGCGTGTGATGATCGCAATGGGGCTGAGCTGCGACCCGCAGTTGTTGATCGCCGACGAGCCGACCACCGCGCTGGATGTGACCATCCAGGCGCAGATCGTCGACCTCACCCGGCGTTTGCAGGATGAGCTGGGGATGGCGATCATCTGGATCACCCATGACCTGGGGGTTGTCGCGGGCATGGCGCAGCGGGTGATCGTAATGTACGCCGGCTTCATCGTCGAAGAATCTGCCGTTGCCGACATTTACGCCCAGCCGCGCCACCCCTATACGCTGGGGCTGCTGCGCTCGATTCCGCGTCTCGACCTGGGGCGGCAGAAACGCCTGGTGCCCATCGATGGATTGCCGCCCGATCTGCTGGAACCGCCGACCCATTGCCCGTTTGCGCCGCGCTGCCAGTTTGTGATGGATAAATGCTGGCAAGAGAATCCGCCGTTGGTGGAGGTGGCGCCGCATCACAAAGCCGCGTGTTGGGTCGATCTGTCCGGCGTCAAGGTGCAGGTGACCGAAGGCGACAAGGTGAGTGCATGAGCGCGCCGCACAACGTTCAAGGAACAGAGCAAGCCCAGCCGCAGAACGGCATGTCGGACACATTGCTCACCGTGCGCGATTTGAAGATGCACTTCCCCATCACCAAAGGGATCATCTTTCAGAAACAGGTCGGCGCGATCAAGGCGGTGGATGGCATCAATTTCGATCTCTACCGCGGCGAGACCCTGGGGCTGGTCGGTGAATCAGGCTGCGGCAAATCGACAACGGGGCGGGCCATTCTGCAACTCTATCGCCCGACGGCAGGCGAGGTAGTCTTTGAGGGCAAAGACCTGGTCGAGGTGAAGGGCGAAGATCTGCGCAAGATGCGCCGCCGCATGCAGATGATTTTTCAGGATCCCTACGCTTCGCTCAACCCGCGCATGACCGTGGGCAGCATCGTCGGCGAGCCGCTCGAAGTGCACAACATCGGCGCCAACAAGAAAGAGCGTCAGGAGCGGGTGCAGGAACTGCTCAAGATCGTCAACCTGAATCCGTACTTCATCAACCGCTATCCGCACGAGTTTTCCGGTGGCCAACGCCAGCGCATCGGCATTGCCCGCGCCCTGGCGGTGAACCCGTCATTCATCGTTTGCGACGAGCCGATCTCGGCGCTGGATGTGTCGATCCAGGCGCAGATCATCAACCTGCTGGAAGATTTGCAGGAAGAGTTTGACCTGACCTAT
>JAPKMV010000038.1 GCA_026645635.1 Caldilineaceae bacterium | reverse complement strand
CCCGGTTTCATTGTCGGCGAGCAGAACCGCAGCCTGCTGCTCAACGCGGATGGTACGCTCACCGCGCGCGGCCAGACGATCATCGATCATACGCCCGCAGGGCGCTTTGGTGCGCCGGACGAACTGCTGAGCACGCTGATCTGGCTCTGCGGTCCGGGCGCCCGCTTTGTCAACGGCGTCGTCGTGGCGGTGGACGGCGGTTTCAGCGCGTTCAGCGGCGTGTAGGCTTCGCTCACTATGGGCAAGGGAGCACCGGCCGTCACCGTCGCCGCCCGCGCTGCGGCAGCGCCGCTGATCCTGACGCTGGACATCGGCTCCTCTTCCACCCGCGTCGCGCTCTACGACCGGCTGGCGCGCCGCGTGGTTGGCGCCGAGGCCGCCGCACCCAACATCTTCTTCACCGGCAGCGAAGGGCTGGTCGAAGCTGACCCTGTCACGCTGCTCGCCACCGCCGCCGAGTGCATCGACGCAGTATTGGCGCAGGCCGGCAGCCTGGCGCAGCAGATCGCCGCGGTGGCGGTGGACACCTTCGTCTCCAACATCATGCCGGTCGACGCCGCCGGAGAGCCGCTGGCGCTGCTGATCACCTACGCCGACACGCGCAATGCCGCAGACGCCGACGCTCTGCGCCGTGACCTGGATGAGCGCGCCGTGCACGACCGCACCGGCTGCCTGCTGCGCACCAGCTACTGGCCCCCGCGCCTGGCCTGGTTTCGCCGCACCCAGCCCGATCTCTGGCGGCGCGTCGTCCGCTGGATCACGCTGGGCGAGCACCTCGAATGGCGCTGGTTTGGGCGCTGCCGGGTGAGCCTCTCCGCAGCGTCTTGGAGCGGTCTGCTTGACCGGCGCACGCTGGTTTGGGATGACACACTGCTCGACTTGCTCGGCGTCGGCGACAAACTCTCACCGTTGGTGGACATCGACGCACCACTGAGCGGGCTGGTCGAACCATTCGCCAGCCGCTGGCCTGCCCTGCGCGACATTCCCTGGTTGCCCGCAGTGGGCGACGGCGCGGCGGCCAACATCGGCAGCGGCTGCACCGGCCACCGGCGCATGGCGTTGACGCTGGGCACGACCGGCGCGCTGCGCGTGGTGCAGCCGGCCGTGGCGAAAGTGCCGTCAGGGCTGTGGTGCTATCGGGTCAACCGGCATCATGCGCTGCTGGGGGGCGCCACCAGCGAGGGCGGCAACGTCTTCGCGTGGATGCAGGAGACGCTGCGTCTTGGCGACCCCGCCGCGCTGGAGGCGGCGCTGGCCGCCATCCCGCCCGACGGCCACGGGCTGACGGTGCTGCCTTTCTTTGCCGGCGAACGCAGCCCCGATTGGGCCGGCAATGTGCAGGCGACGATCCACGGCCTCACCCTGGGCACGACGCCCGTTGCGATTTTGCGGGCGGGCATGGAAGCAGTGGCCTATCGCTTTGCGCTGATCGAGCAGCGGCTCTGTGGCCAGCCTGCGTGCGACCATCAACTGATCGCCAGCGGCGGCGCGCTGCCTCGCTCGCCCGTCTGGAGCCAGATTTTCGCCGACGTGCTGGGGCGGCCCGTGGTGCTCTCAGCGGAGCCGGAAGCCACCGGCCGCGGGGTTGCGCTGCTGGCACTGCATGTGTTGGGCCATCTCCCTGACCTGGCCGCGCTCCCTGCCGCCGACGGTGCCGTCTTCATGCCGGACCCGGCGCGCCACGAGATTTACCAGGCTGCGCTGGCGCGGCAGCGCGTTCTCTATGCACAGGTGATCGACCGGGGGATGACAGCATAGCCGACGCGCCGATCACCGCTGGCTTTTCAACCTGACACGACTTCATTTCTTACAAACCCTTTACAGATGCCGCTCTGTTTTTGCGCACACTCTTCAAAATGTCGAAATAAACTGTGTTCTACTATCTGTCGAAAGCCCTGCCGCCTCTGGTCTACCCGCTGGGCGCGGCCAGCCTGCTTATCATCCTTGCGTTGTTTCTCCTGTGGCGCAGCCGGCGCTGGACCACGGTGGTTCTGGTCGCGGCGCTGGCGTTGCTCAAATCGCCCGCGCCGCCGCGCGCCACCGCCGAAGTTGGCGAGGCTGGCGACCGCATGATCTACGCTGCCTCCCTCTACCAGCAAGGTGTGGCGCCGCGCCTGATTCTGTCGGGCGGCGGTGTGATGGTGGATGGAACCGCGATCTATCCCGAGGCCAATGCGATGGCTGAACTGCTGGCGATTTTGGGTGTCCCCGCGGACGCGCTGATCCTGGAGAGCCGCTCGCGCAATACCTACGAGAATGCGGTGGAGGTGAAGCGGGAACTGGCGGCGCTGAGGGTGGAACGCATCGGGTTGGTGACTTCGGCCCTCCACATGCCCCGTTCCGTGGCGATCTTCGCCCGGCAGGGGATCTCCGTCACCCCGCTGCCGACCGATTACCAGGTCACCTACGCCGACTGGGACTTCTACACGCAGCCAAACCTGGCCGTGCAGTTGGCCAACCTGGCGCCGACCGCGGGCAATCTCGACAAAGTCTCCGACGCACTGAAAGAATACATCGGGATCGCCGTCTACTGGCTGCGCGGGTGGCTGTAGCAACGGCAAAAGGCTGGATTGACAAAGCAACTGGTTTGGTTATACTTCTGGTATGAAAATTGCCGTTTCAATCCCAAATGATGTTTTTGAGGATGCGGAGCGTCTGGCTGCGCGCCTGCGTGCTTCGCGCAGCCAGCTTTACGCGCGCGCGCTGGCTGAATTCGTAGCCCGCCACGATGACGACCGCATCACGGCGGCCATGAACGCCACAATCGACGAGGTTGGGAATGCGCCCGACGAGTTTGTACGCGCGGCGGCTGCGCAAGTGCTAAGGCGTGTGGAATGGTAGTCGCACAAGGCGAGGTCTGGTGGGCCGATCTGGAGGAACCGATCGGTTCGTCGCCCGGTTTCAGACGCCCCGTCGTCGTCGTGCAATGCGATGCACTGAATCGGAGTCGCAGCAGCACGGTGGTGTGCGTACCGCTGACCAGCAATTTGAAGTGGGCCACTGCTCCCGGCAATGTTTTGCTGCAGGCTGAATTGACCGGCTTGCCCAAAGACTCGGTGGCGAATGCATCCCTGATCGTTGCGCTGGACAAGAGCCAACTTACAGAACGGATTGGGCGGCTGCCGCGGACGCAGTTGGAACTTGTGCTGAGCGGCGTAGATGTAGTGCTTGGCCGGTAGCGCGGTTGCACTGATGCGCCCATCATTTATGGCTTGGACATCATCTGCGAGCGCACAGAGATCACGGAGCAACCATGACCCAGATTCAACTCAATGACCTCAAAGCCCGCTATCTCGCCCACCAGCCCGCCATCAACGCGGCGGTGCAGCGGGCGCTCGCCAGCGGCTGGTACATCCTCGGTCAGGAGGCCGCGGCCTTCGAGACGGAGTTCGCCCAGGCGTGCGGCGCGGCAGGCTGCGTCGGCGTCAACTCGGGCACGGATGCGCTGCACCTGGCCCTGCGCGCCTGCGACGTCGGCCCTGGCGATGAGGTGATCACTGTGGCGCACACTGCGGTGGCCACGGTCGCCGCGATCCGGCTGGCGGGCGCCACCCCTGTTCTGGTGGACATCGATCCTGTCACCTATACGATGTCCCCGGCGGCGCTGGCCGCGGCCATCACCCCACGCACGAAGGCGGTGATCCCCGTCCATCTCTACGGCCACCCAGCGGACCTGCCGACCATCGCCGCGGAGGTGAACCCGCGCGGCATCTGGCTGATCGAAGACTGCGCCCAGGCCCACGGCGCGCTGAGCCACGGCCGCCCTGTCGGCAGCGTGGGCGAACTGGCCTGCTACTCCTTCTACCCCACCAAGAACCTGGGCGCACTGGGCGACGGCGGCGCGGTCACGAGCCGCGACCCGGATCTGCTGGCGCGAGTGCGCGCCCTGCGCGAGTATGGTTGGACGCCGGCCGCGCGCTATGTCTCCTTCAGCGAAGGGCTGAACAGCCGGCTGGACGAGTTGCAGGCCGCGATCCTGCGCGTCTTTCTCCCGGCCCTCGACGGCGAAAACGAGCAGCGCCGGCGGCTGGCGGCGGAATACGCGCGTCTGCTGCCGGCGGGCGTCGTGCTGCCGGTGGAACAGCCGGGCTGCCGCCATGTCTATCATCTCTACGTGGTGCGCGTACCCGAACGCGACCGGGTGCGGGATGCGCTGGCGGCGCAGGGCATCGGGACAGGCATTCACTACCCGACGCCCATTCACCTGCAGCCCGCCTATCGCGAGGTGGTCGAGCTTCCTGCGCCGCTGTCTGTCACCGAGCGCGCGGCCGAGGAAATTCTCTCCCTGCCGATGCACCCCAGCATGACGGTCGAGGATGTGCAGCAGGTGGCCGCGGCGCTGACGGACGTGCTGAAATGACGCGCGGGGCGAGCGGCGCAGGGCGAGGGGCTGTCTCCCCAAAATCATGGAAACCGGCGTGATCAGAGCACAGTTGCAACGTGCCAGGCGCGGGCTGCTGGCCGACTCTTACCGGCTGCTGCTCGTCGGCGCCATCATCGTCTATGTCGTCGTCTTTGCCGACCTGGCCTTCGACCTCCACACCGGGATGCGCACCCATCGCTCTGACCTGGGGCAGATCGACCAGGCGGTCTGGAATTCGAGCCGCGGCCGCTTCGTCGAGCAGACCGACAACGGCTTCGTCGCCACGCGGCTCACCGACCACGTCGAACCGATCCTGGCGTTGATCAGCCCGGTGCTCTGGCTGTGGGATGACGTGCGGGCGCTGCTGCTGCTCCAGGCGATCTTCGTGGCCGCGGGCGCGCTGCTGCTCTACAGCCTGGCCTGCCGCCAGTTTCTCAAACTCCTCACGCCGGCAGAGCGTAGCCAGATCTGGCAGTACGAGCCGGTGCAGCAGTTGACCCGCCCCCTGGCGCTGGCGCTGTCTCTGGCCTATCTGCTGGCGCCGCAGCTTCAATCCGCGCTGCTCACCGAATTTCACGCTGCACCGCTGGCCGTCCCCTTCATCCTGTGGGCCTTCTGGGCGGTGGACCGGGCGCGCTGGGGACAATTTCTCGCCGCGGCGCTGCTGGTGGCGCTGGTCAAGGAAGAGATGGCGCTGCTCGCGGCTGGCCTGGGCGCCTGGGCGATCTGGCGCGGCTGGTGGGAGAGCCGCAGTCTGGCCGACCCCGCGGCGCGCGGCCAACAGCGGCGGCAGGCGGGCCTGGCGGGCGGCGGCGTGCTGCTGGCCGCGCTGGCCTGGTTCTATGTCGCCACCTTTGTGATCGTTCCCGCCCACGCCGTCACCGTCTACGGCGTCGCCGAGAGCACCTATTTTCAGCGTTACGGCGCGCTGGGCAACTCGCCGCTGGACATTGCGCGCAGCTTCTTCACCCAGCCGCAGATCGTCTGGCAGATTGCCAGCGAACCGGCGCGGGTCGCCTATCTGGTGGGGCTGGTGGCCGCCTTCGCCTGGCTGCCGATGCTCGGCGCGGAGATCGTGCTGCTGGCGCTACCCGTGCTGCTGGCCAACTTGCTCAGCGCCTACCCTGCGCAGTACTATGGCGAGTTTCACTACAGCGCGCCCCTCGTGCCCTATTTCGCCGTGGCCGCAGCGTATGGGCTGGGGCGGCTCTGGCGCTGGCTGGCGCGGCGGCTGAACCGCGATTCGGCCAGCTTCCAGCATCTGCCTGCCGCCGGCGCGGGCGCGATGACCGCGATGGCGCTGGTGCAGAACTCCCGCACTGCGCTGCGTCCGCTGATCACCGTGGCGCTGGCCGTCTGGATCCTGGCCTGGGCCGCGGGCAACTATGCCCTGCACGGGCGCGGGCCGCTGGGCGGGCGCTACGACCCGGCGCCGATCACGGCGCATCACCGCCTGTTGGAACGCTTCACCGCGCAGATCCCGCCTGAAGCCGCAGTCACTGCCACCGCCGCCGTGCATCCCCACGTCAGCCACCGCCGCTATGTCTACCAGTTCCCCTTGGGGCTGGATGCGCCGGTTCCCGCCGACTGGGCCTTGCTCGACGTGACCACCAACACCGACATGGCCCCGGGCGATCTCAAGGCGCGGGTCGATGCGCTGCTGGCCGCCGGCTGGGGTGTGGTTGATGCCGCCGACGGCTTCCTGCTGCTGCACAAGGGCGCACCAGAGAGCGCCATCCCGCCGGCGTTCTACACCTTTGCCCGTGGGGAGGCCACCGTTTCGCCGGCTTCACCGCTGCACCTGATCGACTTGACGGCGCTGGACTGGCCGCGCTGGCGTCAGACGCAACTGCAGGCGATGTGGGCGGTGGGCGCGCCGAACCCCAACCCGCAGTTGGAGGTCGTGACGCCTGACGAGAGCGTGGTGGCGACGCTGGCATCCTCCGCCGCGCCCGCGCTCACCTGGCTTGCGCCCGCCGCGTGGCAGCCGGGGGATGTGATCACCGTGACCACCGGTGCGCTGCACTTGCCGCGCACCTTTGCCGTGCGCGCGGCGGGCGCGGAGAACTCGCCCGCCGCCATCTTCCGCCGCAACGATGACGGGACGCTCGCCCGCCTGCCAGATGATCTGGCGCAGCAGCCCGACCTGGGCGCGGCGCTGCAAGCCTTTGGGGAGCCGGTGCAGGGCGTGGTCAGCGGCGTGCAGATGCCCGATGGCAGCGGGCGGGCGCTGCGGGTGTGGCTGGCGGATCGTCCGGTGTGGCCGGGCGACACGGTGGATGTCTGGCTGCAATGGGAAGGCGCAACCTGGCCGGCGGAGCTGGCTGCCTTTGTGCATCTGCGGCATAACGGCGTCAACGTCGCGCAGGCCGACGGGCCGCCCCGCTTCTTCGGCGATGCCGCGGCGGCCAGCAATGCCGCGGCCACCGGCTGGATCAGCGATTGGCGCCAGGTGGTGATCCCGGCAGATGCAACGCTGGATGGCGATTGGGAAGTCGTTGTCGGCGTCTATGCGCCGGCGACAGGGGAACGCATGGAACTGCACAGCGGCAAGCTCTGGCTGGGCGACGAACTCAGCCTCGGTGCGCTTACCCTGGTCGCCCCGCCCGCACCCGATCAGGCGTGTGCGATGATTCCGGCTGCATGCGCAAGCCAGTGAGGGTGAGAGGGTGAGAGGGTGAGAGGGTGAGAGGGTGATGAGGTGAGAGGGCGTCACCCCCTCACCTCCCTCACCCCCTCACCTCATCACTTCCCCCAGCTTACCATTTGCTCCACGGCAAAGGTGTACTCCATCGGGATGTCGATGTCAAGCGGGCGTTGATTGCTGCCGTCAGCGTTCATCACCCAGATGCGCCAGGGGCCAGCGCTGTTGTCGGCGTCGCGGTTGCTCACATAGGCGATGTGCTGGCCGTCGGGCGACCAGGCCGGCGCCACGTTGCTCGGCAACTCGTCCACCAGCGTCGTCACCGGCCGCGTCAACGCAACGATGCCGCCGCCGTCCGGGGTGATGCTCCAGATTTCCCAGTGCGGCCCTTCCTTGGACTGGAAGAGGATGCGCCCGCCGTTGGGCTGCCAGTCCGGGTCCCAGTCCCAATCTTCCTGGAAGACCGCCTCGGTCTGGCCGTCGTCGGTGTCCTGGGTCACCTCGAGGCCGGCCTTGGACTGGTAGACGATGCCCGCTTCGTTCCAGTCGGGCGCGACGCCCGAATCCAGCGCGTTGATGTCGCGGAAGCCGGTGCCGTCCAGGTTGACACGCGAAATGTTGAAGTTGGGCAGCGAGATGCGCTCGGCGCCGTCGAGCAGCCGGTAGAGGAACATCGGCGGGATCTGCGGGAACTGCGCCTGCAACTGCTTGATCGTCACGCAGCCGAAGAACTCGGTGTCGAAACAGCGGTAGTCGCCTGCGTAGCGGCTGAAGACGATTCGCTGGCCGTCGGGACTCCACTTCGGCGCGCGCAGCAGCTCACCCTCGCCGTAGACCTCGCGCTCGCCGCTGCCGTCCACGTTGATCACGTAGATGTTGTTGTCGTTGCCGCCGCGGGTGAAGGCCACCTGACGGCCGTCGGGACTCAGTTCCGGGTCGTAGCCGCTGGTGAGACGGCGCACCGCGCCGGTCGAAAACTCGTAGAGGAAGATGCCGCCGAGACCGTCCATGAAGGCCAGCTTGCCGCTCAGCCCGGTGGGGCTGGTGCGGGCGACGGACGTCGCCGTGGGCGTGGCCAGCACGGCCGGCGCACGGGTCGGCGTGTTCACAGCGGCGGATGTCGTCGACGCTGCGGGCGCAGCCGGTGTGGCTGCCGGCGCCGCATCCGCTGCAACCACAGGCAGGACATCGACAGGTTGATCGAGCACCACAAAGGCAGCGGCCACCCAGCCCTCGCCGCCGGGCAAATCGGCGCGCGCCACGCGCACCCAATCGCCGGCGTCGTTGCGGCCGACGGCAGTCAGCGTTTCACCGTCTGCGGCCTTGCCCACCACGCGATAGCTGGCGCCGGGGCCGGAGCGCACGTTGAGCCGCACGCCTTCCGCGTTCACCTGCGCTGTGACCTGGCCGGCAGCCGTTGTGTCGCTGGCGGGTGAGGCGGTGGCTGCGCTGGTGGGCGCCGTGGCAGCCGTCTCCGCAGGCGCTGGAATCGTGGCGTCGCCAGTGGGCGTGGCAGCGGTGGGCGTGGCTTCAGCCGATGCGGCGGGCGCGGCGCCCAGCACCGGCAAGCTGTCCACACCGAAGACAACCAGATCAGCGGCAGCGGTCCAGCCCTTGTCGCCGCTGGCGTGGGTTGCGTAGAGCCAGGCGCCGGACGCGTCGCGGGCGATCACGGTGAGCGTGTCGGCGGGAGCAAGCTGCGCCACAGCCGCGCCGTCCGGTGCGTCGTAGAGCGTCGTCCCCTCCATGCCCACGACGGCCAACTGCCCGCCCGTGTTTGCACTCGCTGTCGCTGCGGCAGCCACCGGGCGGGGCGTGGGCGACGGCAGCGCGGTAGGCGAGGCCGTCGGCAGAGGCGTCGCAGTCGGTGCAGGCGTGGGCGTTTGGGTTGCTGTCGGGCTGGGCGCTGAGGTAGCCGTAGCCGGCGCACTGGTGGCTGCCGGCACAGTGGCTGTTGCATCTGCGCTCTGCTCCACCGCGCCCACTGCAGGCAGCCCGTCGAGGCCAAAGGCCACCAGGGACGTGCTGTTTACCCAACCGCTGACGCCCGTTTCGGTAACGACCTCAACCATTTGGCCGTCTGCCGTGCGCCGCACCGCGGTGACGACGCTGCCCAACGCCAGCGCGCCGACGCGCGCACCGCCCGGTTCGGCAAGCAAGGGGGCATCGGCCACATTGACGACTGCCAGCACGCCGTCGGCCTGCTGGGCATAGACGGCCGGGGTCATGGCGAAGCCGCCCTGCCCCAGCAGCGCCACGGGCAGCGCCAGCGAAACGGCCAACGCCACGCGCCAGGCGGTGCGCACAAATGCCCCATGATCAACGTTGGCGGGGCGCACACGTTCTCGATCATTGTTAGTAAAATGCCACATAATTCTCACCACATCGCATACAATGGAAACCGTTTGGTTGTTCTCAATTGCACAATCTTACCAGAGTTGCGCGAAATTGTGCGCAACGCGGCTTCCCTTGCTGTATGGCTTCATCCGGCGCAGGGAACTATCGACGGCAGGAGATCGGCACGATGGTCAAACCAAATCTGACTCTGGGCGCGCTGGCCCCAGACTTCACCCTTCAGGCAATCGGCTCCGGTCGCACTGTGCGCCGCAGCAACGACGACGGTTCGGCCCTGCTCCTCGTCTTCCACGACCAGAACTCGGTCGACCAGGTGCAGGCGATGCAGGAAGCCGTGCGGGCGCGCTGCCCCGACGCCGCCCACCTGCGCATCGCCAGCGTGGTCAACATGAGCGTGGTGCCCGTCTTTCTGCGCACGGCGGCGGAGGCGGTGATGAAGGCGCAGTACACGAAGGCCGCGGCGGTCATGCCCGCTGGGTTGGACGCCGCCGATTACATCGTCATCCTCACCGACTGGGACGGCAAGGTGTCGAACGCGTATGGCGCCAAGGGCGTCGATCGCGCGCCGCTGGCCGTGCTGCTCGACAGCCAGGGCGCGATCCGGGGCATCCACCAGGGCAAGGATCTCGCCGGCGCCGTGTCTGCCCTCGTTGCGGGGGTTTGCCCGGAGGCGGCGGAGGGGGTTGTCTGACAGGGTGAGGGGATGAAAGGGTGAAAGGGTGAGAACACGATATGACTGGCTGATCCTGGCCGCTCTCCTCCTGCTGGCGGGAGCGCTGCGCTTCTATCAACTGGGCGTCGTGCCTCCCGGCCCTCAGTTCGATGAAGCGTTCAACGCCATCGACGCCGAACAGATTCTGGCCGGCAACCGCCCGCTCTTTCTGCCGACCAATGCCGGACGCGAGCCGCTCTACTCTTATTTGCAGGCTGGAGTCGGTGCGCTCTTTGGCCTGAATCTCTACACGCTGCGGCTGGTTTCCGCCCTGGCCGGTGCGCTCACCGTAGCCGCGCTCTATGTGATGGTGCGCCTGCTCTTTCGCCGCGATAGCCGCACGCTGGCGACCACCACCGCGCTGGCGCTTACCGTCAGCCTCTGGCACATCCACTTCAGCCATTATGGCATCCGCGTCATCCTGATGCCGCTGATCTACTGCGGTCTTTTTGCCGCGCTCTGGCTGGGTCTGGGTGATGGCACGCGGCGCACCCGGCTGCTCGCGTTGGTGCTCAGCGGTCTCCTGGCCGGTCTTGGCGTGTGGGCAAACCCCACGGGCCGCTTTACGCCCTTCATCGTGCTCGGCTATGCGCTTTACATGCTCTGGCGCCGCACCGACCGCCGCCGCTTTGGCTGGGACAACCCGCTGGCGGGCGCGGGCATCGTCGGTCTGGCGGCCTTCATGGTCTTCCTGCCGCTCGGGCTGGAATTCTGGCGCCACCCGGAGTTCTTCTTCGGCCATGCGGCGGAGGTTTCGGTCTTTGCCGAGCGGGTGAGCGGCGGCGCTGCGCCCTGGCAGACCCTGCTGGATCACACCCTGCGCGTGCTGGGCATGTTCAGCTTTTTCGGCGACCCGGCATGGATTCACGGTATTCCAGGGCGGCCTGTCTTCGACTGGTTCATGCTTGTCCCCTTCTACATCGGGTTGGTGGTCTGGGCGCGGCGTTTGGCCAATCGCGGCGCGGTGCGCCCCGACCCGGATCGCGATGCGCTGGTGCTCTTTGCCCTGTGGGGAGCCGTCATGCTGCTGCCGTCGATCCTGAGCGATGCACCGCCCAATTTCTCGCGCACGCTCCCCGCCATCCCCGCGGTGATGCTGGCAGCCGGGCTGGGGCTGACCTGGATCGCCACATGGCCCCGGCTAGGCCGCCGGGCCGCAGCACTGATCACAGCCAGCGGTGCGATCGCCGTCTACGACTACTTTGTGCGCTTTGCCGATGCGCCTGAGGTCTACTATGCCTATGACGCCGACAAGGTCGATGCCGTAGCCTGGCTGCGCGAGCAGGCCGCGGCATCGACGGTGCTGCTTGCGCCCATGTGGGCAGAGCACCCCACCGTCCGCTTCCTGGGCGACGACATCTATAAACCTGTCGATGTGACTGAGGTGACGGTGCTGCCTGCACCTGGGCAGGGCATTGTCTATGCGTACCCGGCGGAACAGACCGACTTTGTCGAAGCTGTAGCCGACGCGTGGGGCGCGCCGGTGACGCCAATCGCCGACCGCTACGGCGCACCGCTGCTGGCTGTGGTGCAGCTCACCGCGGAGCAAGCGGCGAGCTGGCCGCCCGACCTGGCGCCGGAACAGACGACGCTGGCGCGCTTCGACGACGCGCCTACGCTGCTGGGAATGCGCCACGCGACCGACGGTGTCGGCTTCACTCTTTACTGGCAGGCCGAGACGCCCACGCTGCGCGATCTCACCTCGCTGGTGCAGCTCATCGATGCGCGCGGGCGCGTGGTCGGCCAGCAGGACCGGGTGCCCGGCGACCAATACTACCGCACGCCCACCTGGGCGCCGGGCGAAGAGGTGATGCTGCGCTACACGCCGGCCATTTATGACCGTTGCGCCGGCGGGGAAACCGTGCGCGTCGTCGCCGCCTGGTATGAGTATCTGGCGGACAACCAGCGCCGGCCGCGGCTGGACGCACCGGGCGATCTGGCTGTCGCCGGGACGCTGCGCCTGCCGTTGCTGCCCGCGACCCCGGACGAGATCAGCGCGCCCAACCCCACCGCTCTCGATCTCGGCGCATCGCTCATGCTCGCGGGCTTTGACCTGGAGGGTCAACCCGAACCCAATGCGCCCCTCATCCTCGATCTCTACCTGACGGGCGACCCGGCGCAGGCGACGACGCCGCTGACCGTCACCCTGGCCCCCGTCGACGGGGATGGTGCGCCGGCCGTGCTGTGGGCGGATCGCTTTGCGTCCGACACGCTCTGGCATCCGGGCGAGATCATTTGCCGCCGCGCTCACCTGCGCGTGCCTGCCGACCTGACGCCGGGCGCGCACCGGCTCACGCTGCACACGCCGGCGGGCAGCGCCCCCGTGACCACGCTGGCGGTGACGGAGGCAACGCGCAGCTACACCTTGCCGCCGTTGGCGCAGCCGCTCAGCGCCACCTTCGACGACGTGATCCGGTTGGCCGGCGCGGACTTGGCGCGCGCCGGCGACGCGATCACCGTCACGCTGGGCTGGCAGGCATTGGACGCCCCGCCGACGGCGCTCACCGCCTTCGTGCATCTGCTCGATCCCGATGGCGCGCTGGTTGCCCAGTCCGACGCGACGCCGGGCGGCGGCTATGCCACAACGCAGTGGGCGCCCGGGGAGGCCGTCGTTGATGTCCACCGGTTGATCCTGCCGCCGGCGCTTGCGCCGGGCAGCTACCGCCTGGTCGCCGGTCTCTATGATCCTGTCACCGGCCAGCGCGCCTCGGTCGTCGATGCGGGCGGCGCAGCCTACGCCGACCAGGCCGCACCGCTCTTTGTGGAAGCATTGCCGTGACTATGTTGCGTGTTGCGTGTTGCGTGCTGCGTTGTGTCACGCAACACGCAACACGCAACACGTAACACGTAACACGCAACACGTAACACGCAACACGCAACACGTTGGCTACTGTTGCATTTCGCCGCTGCTGGTCAGCCTGATCGGCGCGCACGTGGTATAATCGTGCCACGCACGTATCGAGCCGCCAGAGCTTTTGGGTCATGAATTGCACGAATTTTAACAATATGAAAGTCAAACCATGAAAGCATTTGTCATCATGGGCCGCACCTTCA
>JAPKMV010000389.1 GCA_026645635.1 Caldilineaceae bacterium | reverse complement strand
GCCGCTGAAAGCGAATCCCCGCCGTGCGCAACTTCTCTTCGGTGGCCTGAATGGCGCTTTCGATGCCGGAGATCACGACTTGCTCGGGGCTGTTGTGGTTGGCGATGACCACGCCGGTGTTCCAACTGGCCAATAGCGCCGCCACCGCGTCCGCGGCATGAGAGACCGCCGTCATCGCGCCGGGGAACATGGCGGCGGCTTCGGCCATCAGCTCGCCGCGTTTGCGTGCGACGGCGAAAAATGCCTTGCGGTCGAGCACGCCCGCCGTGTGCAGCGCCGTCACCTCGCCGAAGCTGTGGCCGCCCACGACATCGGGGCTGACGCCAAGCCGATTGAGCAGCGCCAACACGCTGAGGCTGGCGACGCCGATCGCCGGCTGCGCCCATTCGGTTGCGCGCAGCCGAGTCTCCTGGCTGGCGCGGTCGTCATCGCTGAAGACCGGCCGGGGAAAGACGATTTCAGGGAGGCGGCCACCTTGCTCGAATTCCAGATTCGCCGCCTCGTCCCAGACGGCGCGGCTGTCGGCAAAGGCCATGGCCAGGTCGCCCCCCATGCCCACATACTGGCTACCCTGGCCGGGGAAAAGAAACGCCAGCCGCCCGACAGTGTTTGCACTGGCGTTGGCGGCGGCATCGCCCGAATAGTACCAGCCGGCCGGTGACTGCTGAGCATCGGTCGGGTTGCGTTCGATGGCGACAGCGGCAGCCTCCAGCTTGCTGCGCAGATCGGTCAGATCGCTCGCCACCACGGCCAGCCGCAGCCGATCGGCGCTGCGGAAGGCCAACTGGCTGGCGCGCGCCAGGAACTGAAAAGCGCCGGAGATGTCGAAGCCATTCGTGAGCGTGCGCGCCGCCGCAGTGATCTCGGCGACATCGCTGCCGCTGACCAGGAACAGCTCGGTCGGCGCAGGGCGGAACTCGTCCTTGCGGCTGTCACCGGTGTATTCCTCCAACGTAACGTGAAAATTGCTGCCGCCGAAGCCAAAGGAGGAGACGCCGGCGCGCCGAGGATGGCTGCTGTCGCGAATCCAGGGGCGCACCTGCGTGTTGATGTAGAACGGGCTGTCCTCGACGCCGAGATTGGGGTTGGGGCGGGCGACTTTGATGGTGGGCGGCAGCACCTTGTGATGCAGGGCAAGCACCGCTTTGATCAACGAGGCCGCGCCGGCCGCGCCTTTGGTGTGGCCGATCTGCGACTTGACCGAGCCGATGGCGCACCATTGCCTGCTGTCCGGGTCGGCCTCGGCGAAGACGCTGGCAGCCCCGGCAAATTCCGCCGCATCGCCGGCCTTGGTGGCGGTGCCGTGCGCTTCGAGCAGTTCCACCGTGCGCGGGGAGTAGCCGGCCGCCGCATAGGCGCGACGCAGCGCATGCGCCTGCCCGGATGACTTGGGCGCGTACACGGCGGTGCCGGCGCCGTCGGAACTGGAGCCAATGCCCCGAATCACGGCATAGATCGGGTCGCCATCGCGCTCGGCGTCTTCCAGCCGGCGCAGCGCCAGCATCCCCAACCCCTCGCCCAGGATCGTGCCGTCGGCCTGGTCGGAGAAGGGGCGGCAGTCGCCGGTGGCCGAGAGCGCCGGCGTCTTGCTGAAGCACATGTACATCAGAATGTCGTTGAGTGTGTCCACGCCGCCGACGATCACCATGTCGGATTGGCGCAGGTAGAGTTCGCTCAGCCCCATGGCCAGCGCCGAGAGCGAGCTGGCGCACGCCGCATCGACCACGCAGTTGGTGCCGCCGAGGTCGAACTTGTTGGCGATGCGCCCGGCGACGACATTGCCGAGCAAACCGGGGAACGATGCCTCCGTCCACGGCACGTAGGAGTCGGCGATGCGATCGCAGATCGCCTGCGCCTCGTCTTCGGGGACGCCGTTGGCGCGCAGCGCGTTGAGCCAGATCGGCCGCTGGAGACGCGAGCCTAGATGCACGACCAGTTCCGTCGCACCGGTGGCGCCCAGGATGACGCTGATGCGGCTTTTGTCGATATGCTGAAAATCGCCGCCGGCTGCATCTTCCAGCACCTGTTGGGCGACGATCAGACCCAGCAACTGGCTGGTGTCGGTCTGCTGGACGACATTCGGCGGTACGCCGTAGCCCAGCGCGTCGAAGGGCACAGCATCCAGGAACGCGCCCGTCTTGCCATAGGTTTTGTCGGGCGCAGCAGGATTGGGATCGTAATAGTCCTCGATCAGCCAATGGTAGGGTGGGACCTCTTTGATCTGATTCTGGCCTTCGACAATGCTGCGCCAGAAGCCGCGCACATCGCTCGAACCGGGAAAGAGGGCGCTGACACCGACGACTGCGATGGCTGGGGAGGCAGACTCGCGGTGTACTCTTTGGTTGCTCATCGTTTGTACTTTTTCCTCACTGAACAATTGAGAGGAACAGGAGTGCAGGGCAGGTTGCATGGCACTGCCAGCCGCACTGCTGTCCCGTCCTATGCGCTGACCCATAAGGGCAGGAATTTCGGTAGTTCACGATTTCGCCTCACGCAAAGGCGCGAAGCCGCGAAGTTGAAGATGGTTTCCTTCGCGTTCTTTGCGACTTCGCGTGAGACTCGTGAAGTACTGAATTTTGGTTTTGTTGCAGGCGACTCCGGCGCGGCGACATTGCCGGACTGAAGACGGCGACGTGGATAAGTCGAGTGTGAAAACCCCATGCTACTGCAATGGTCGCGGGCGGAAGTTGAACGCAGCGGCGGGAATCGGAACGCCATAGCTGCGCAGTTGCGCGGCGCGCGTCATATAGGCGGCGCCTTCCAGCAGATTGCGCGCCACCTGGACAACCGTGCGGTTTTCGGGCTGTTCCAGGAAGGAGCCTTTGACCCAGGCGTTGAACGCACCCATGGCCGGCCCGCACCAAATCTGGTAGTCGAGGCGGCGGCTGACATCGCCGTCAATGGGCCAGCGGCTGGAGCGGCCCAGGTAGGAACGGAAGACGAGCGCCATCTTGTGTTTGGGGTCGCGCTCGGCGCGTTCGTTTTCATGCGGGCCGCGCACCTCAAAGAATTTGCGCACATCTTCCCACACTTCACCCAGTGGCTGGCGGAATAGCTGCTGCTCGACCCGCGCCAGTTCGTCGGCGGGGATGGCGTCGAGCGATGGAAAGCGGGTGTAAAGGCTGTAGAGCGTCGCCGCACGGGAGGCAAACATCGTGCCGCGCTTGAGCACTTGCACCTTGACGCCCAGCTCGAACATGTCGGCGGAGGGCGCCATCGTCATGTCGGCCAGTTCGGCGACGGCCAGCAGCGCCTTGGCGTCGGCGGAGACGCCGGCTTCGATGCAGCTCTGGTTGACCGAGCCGGTGAGCACGAAAGCGGCGCCCATCGCAAAGGCCGCGGCCACCGCTTCCGGCGTGCCCAACCCGCCGGCTGCGCCGACGCGGATCGGGCGGGTGTAGCCGTGGCGGGCGACCAGTTCGTCGCGCAGTTGGGTGATGGTCGGGAAGAGCGAGCCGAGCGGGCGGTTGTCGGTGTGGCCGCCGGAATCAGATTCGACGGTGATGTCCTCGGCCACGGGCAGCAGGCGCGCCAAAGCTGCTTCATTGGCGGTCAATTCGCCGGCCTGCACCAGCGCGTCAACCATGGCCTGGGGCGGCGGCGCCATGAAGTGCTGGGCGACTTCGGGCCGCGAAATCTTGGCGAAGACGTGGTTGATGCGCTGAATCTGTCCCGTCGCGTCGCGGGTGACACCGCTGAACGCGTAGCGCACGACGGCCGGCGTCAGCGCCATGAAGGCCGACGCCTCGACGCGGCGCACCTGGTAGCGCAGCAGCAGCCCGACGATGATCTGCTCCAGTTCCGGCTCCTGCGGCGAGTGGATCAGATTGCAGCCCCAGGGCAGCCGGTCGCCCAACGCCTCCGTCAACATGACCAGTCCCTGCTCGACGCGCGCCGGGCTGAGACCGCCTGCGCCGAAGAAGCCCAACATGCCGGCGCGAGCCATCTCGATCACCAGCGCTTCGGAGGCAATGCCGCGCGCCATCGCACCGGCGACGTAAGGGAAACGCAGGCCGTGCGCTTCGAGAAAGCCGCGGTCGCCGAGCCATTCGGGATACAAAGCCGGCAGGACGCCCAGGCAGGGGTAGCCGGCGGTCTGCTGCGTCTGGAAACTGCCGCCGACGCCGACGCCGACCACGCCGGCCGGCCCGTCGCGCACGATGAAGGCGGGGGCACGAAACGCGGCGACGGCCGCGGGCAGGCTGGCGGGGGCGAAGTGGGCCGTGCCGCTATCGCCTGACCAGGTTCCGATCACTGGTAAACCGTTATTCACACACTGTCTCCTGGCGTTGGTGGCCATATGGCCTGGGCACAGGGGCGAAGTACGAAGGGACGTCGCCGCCCGGCCCTGTGCTGTCATGTCATTTTGTTGTTTGCGTCTTGACGCAACTTTGCGCCTTGACGCAACTTGCAGTGTAAACACGGCGCTGCGGGGTAAGTCGCGCCGGTGGAGGCCGTTGGTAAAGCCTGGCACTTCGACGCAGCGGCGCGGAGTTGCAGAGATACGCAGAGAACACGCTGTGAAGCTCTT
>JAPKMV010000388.1 GCA_026645635.1 Caldilineaceae bacterium | reverse complement strand
CTGATCGCCGCGGGCGACTTCACCGGCAAGGCTGGGACGACGGCGCTCCTCTACACCGACGGCAAGCTGCCGGCGCCGCGGGTGCTGGTGGTCGGGCTGGGCGACGCGGCGAAGTTCGACGTGCACGCGGTGCGCAAGGCGGCCGGGCTGGCGACGAAGACGCTGGCGCAGGTCAAGCCAGTGCGCAGCTACGCCACCATCGTCCACGGCGCGGGCATCGGCGGGCTGGATGTGCAGGCGTGCAGCCAGGCCGTGGCCGAAGGCGCGCTGCTGGCCAGCTACCAGGCGCCGAACTACAAGCGGGAAGCGCCCACTAAAGGGCCGGAGGATGTGATCGTCGTCGAATTCGACGCCGCCCGCCTGGACAAAGTGAGCGCAGGCGTGCGCCGCGGCGTGGAGATCGCCGCCGGGGTGATGATGGCGCGCGACCTGACCAGCGAGCCGCCCAATGTGCTCAACCCGCTGGAATTTGCCCGCCGCGCCCGCATCATGGCTGCCGAACTTGGCATGGGCTGCACGGTGCTGGGCGAAGCGGAGATGCGCGCCGAGAAGATGAACATCCTTCTCGGCGTCAGCCAGGGCAGCGCCAACGAGGCGCAGTTGATCATCCTGGAACACGCGCCGGCAGGGACGAAGGATCAGCCGCCGCTGGTGCTGGTGGGCAAAGGCATCACCTTCGACACCGGCGGCATCAGCATCAAACCGGCCGAGCGCATGGAAGAGATGAAGGGCGACATGAGCGGCGCCGGCGCAGTGGTGAGCGCGCTCGGCGCCATCGCCCGACTCGGCATCCAGCGCCGGGTGATCGGCGTGGCGGCCTGCGTGGAGAACATGCCCGACGGCAACGCCTACCGCCCCGGCGACATCCTGGTGGGCATCACCGGCAAGAGCGCCGAGATCATCAACACCGACGCCGAGGGCCGGCTGATCCTGGCCGACGCGCTGGGCTATGTGGCGCGCTTCCAGCCAAAGGCCGTGGTCGATCTGGCGACGCTCACCGGCGCCATCGGCATTGCCCTGGGGCAGCAGGCCGCCGGCTGTTTCAGCAACGACGCCGGTCTGCAAGAGGCGCTGCTGGAAGCGGCACAGCGCACAGGCGAACGGCTCTGGCCGATGCCGATGTGGGATGAGTACACAGAGACGATCAAGAGCGACATGGCCGAGGTGAAGAACTCCGCCGGTCGCGCCAGCGGCGTCTCCAGCAGCGCCAAGTTCCTGGAGCACTTCACCGAAGGCTACCCGTGGGCGCACCTGGACATCGCCAGCATGGTGCTGATCCCCGCCGAGAAGGACGCCTACACGCCCAAAGGCGCCACGGGCTACGGCGTGCGGTTATTGGTCGATCTCGCTGAGAATTACTGAGCGATAGACCGCGGATGACGCGGATTTTCACGGATTTAATCCGCGTGAATCCGCCGAATCCGTCAAATCCGCGGTCTATCCCAATCATCTGGACGATTCTGCATTCGTGAAGGGATGACATGATGAGGAGTTCTCGCCTGCACATCGTGGCGAGTCTGGCAATCCTGGCGATGACGTTGGCGCCGCGGACGGTGTTGGCCGCGCCAAACCAACAAGCAGCCACGGCCAGTGAACCAAACCTTTGGCCGCTGCTCGCGGGCATCGCTGCGGCAGCCTTCGCCATCGAGCGGGTGATGGAGCTGCTGTGGAATTTCGTCGAGTGGCTGCTGCTGAGCGGCGGCCGGTGGCAGGCGGCAAACCTGCGCACTGCGCACTATCAGAAATTCAAGAGCGGCGCCAGCGTGCTGCTTGGCGCCATCCTGGGCATCGCCACGGCCAACGCGCTCAACCTGCACCTGTTTGCCGCGCTGGAATACCAGGCGCCGGCCTTTGCCCTCGCCGTGCCCGCCAACTGGGATCTGGTCATCACTGGCCTGATCATCGGCGTCACTGCCAAGCCGATCCACGACCTGATCGGTCTGCTGGCCGAGACAAAGAATTTCATGGCGAGTGCGGCAATCCGCCAGCGCGAAGCGGCCGGCGCGGCGCTCGCCGACGGGGTGTTGAAGCTGGCCCAAAGCGAAGCCGAGAATATGGTCGATGTGCCCGGCATGGGGCTGACGCGGCTCACCGACGACGGCATGGGCGGCGAGACACCCGCGGCCAGCGCCGAGAAATCACCGACGGATCGCTACATCGACCTGTTGCACAATCGCACGTTGATGTGAAAATAGCGAGGGGCGACGGGCGACGGGCGACGCCAGCAGCCGCTGTGCCTGCTGTAGCAATCGGGCCGGAGGATAGCGGGGTGTAAGGCGTCGCCCAGCTTCCCAAAAGAGTGGGGACAATTGCCCCTTCTGCGTCGCACAACCTTCCAGTACACTGGCAGCCGCACGCGCCTTCGCCCATTTCATCGCGCGCATCCATCGTATCCAGGGCGAAGGCGCGGCTTCACAGCCTGGATCACCTTACACACCCAATCGATCGGGTCGGCATTATCGAGCAAAGGAGCATTTGATGAGCACACACCAGCAGAACGATTGTCCATTTTGCGGCATCCTGAACGGAACTGAACCAGGCACGATCATTGCCCGCGACGATGAGCGGCAATTTGCCATCATCCAGAGCATCCACCCGGAGAGCGTCGTGCACTGGCTGGCTGTCCCCTATGAGCATGTGGACAGCACAGAGGAATTCGAGCGCAGCCAGAGCAAGCGCTTCTCCCAGTTGTTTGAGTACGCCATCACCAACGCCAAAGTGGCCGCGGCCGATTACCCATTCCTGGAACACGGCTTTACGCTCAAGACCCACATCGGCTCCTTCGAGACCGTGCCCCACGCTAAGATTCATATTCTGGCGATTGAGTAGCAGAATGTGGGAATGAAGAGATTGGAGATTGGGAGATTATGAGATTGGGAGATTACGAGATTGTCATCCCCCAATCTCATAATCTCCCAATCTCATAATCTCCCATCTCCTTGCCCAACCGAATCTCCAGTCTCCAGTCTCCAGTCTCCACCATGCCCACACGCGCGTCCGTCTTCCTGATTTTTACCGCCGCCTATTTCCTCTCCTATTTCTACCGTTCGGCCAACGCCGTCATCGCCAACGACCTGGCGCGCACGATGTCACTGACGGCGGCGGATCTGGGCCTGATGACGAGTCTCTTCTTTGCGGCCTTCGCCGTAGTGCAGTTGCCGCTGGGCGTCGGGCTGGACCGCTACGGGCCGCGCTACGTCACCCCGGCGCTGATGTTGCTGGGCGTGGCCGGCAGCCTGATCTTTGGCGCGGCGCAGAATTTCGGTGGGCTGGCGCTGGGGCGGGCGCTGATCGGCGTGGGCATGGCGGGCGTGTTGATGGGCGGGTTGAAGGCGTTCAGCCGCTGGTTTCCGCCGGCGCGCTACTCGACGATGGCCGGCCTGATGATGGGCATCGGCTCTGCAGGCGCACTCCTGGCGGCAACGCCCCTGGCCTGGCTCAACACCACGGTGGGCTGGCGTGCGGTCTTCACCGGCGGCGCCGCCGTGATCCTGCTGGTGGCAGTGGCCATCGTGATTGGCACGCGCAACACGCCGCCGGGCGTCCCGTGGGGTGGGCAGGTGGTCGATCTGCGCAGCCTGCGCGGGGTTTTCGCCGACATTCGCTTCTGGCGGATCGCGCTGCTGATCTTCTTCACCAATGGCGTGCTGTTGGCCTTTCAGGGTCTATGGGCGGGGCCATATCTGAATGACGTGTTTGGTCTCGATGCCATTGCGCGGGGCAACATACTCTTCCTGCTCAGCCTGGGGGTGACGCTCGGCTTTCTCAGTTCCGGCTGGCTCTCGGACCGCTTCGGTCTGGCGCGCGTGGTCAGTCTTGGCACGGCGCTCTTCATTGGCGCCCAGGTTGTGCTGGCGCTGCGTCCGCCGCTGCCGGTGGTGATGGCCGCCAGCCTGGCCTTTGGTCTCTTCGGCGGCTTCTCGATCATGCTGCTGGCACAGCCGCGCCTGGTCTTCCCTCTGACCATCACCGGTCAGGCCACCACCGCCACCAACCTTTTTGGCATCGGCGGCACCTTCCTGCTCCAGTGGTGGATCGGCGTGGTGGTCAACCTTTTCCCGGTGGATGCCGCTGGCCACTATCCACCCATCGCCTACAGCACGGCCTTGGCGCTGACCGCGGGCGGCACCCTGCTGGCGCTACTCTGGTATCTGCCGCTGACGCGCACGGCAAAACCCTAAAACTCAAACGCCATAGAAACCAGAAGTTTTCGCAACGATGCAAACACAATCCGCAGATTACGCAGATTTGATGTCGGCCATCTGCAAAAATCTGCGCAATCTGCGGAAAGTACGCTACTGCCGGTACCAGCGCCGCAGCCGCCAGGCCAGACCCAGCAGTGCGCCCGCCAGCATCAGGCCGGCGATGATCACCAGCCAGCGGCGGCGGGGTTGCGGCGGAGGCGCTGCACCCAGTTGGCGCCGCGCCATCTGTTGGCGATAGGTCTGTTCCAGCGCCAGGTGCAACTCCTGCCGGAACTTGTCGTCCGGCGACACCTGGGGCACGTCATTCACCTTCCACTGTTCATTCATCAATTGCTCCTGGGAT
>JAPKMV010000387.1 GCA_026645635.1 Caldilineaceae bacterium | reverse complement strand
CCGGGCCGACGACGCCCAACAGCCCGCTGATGCGGTCGCCCACGCCGTAGCGCGCCAGCACGATGCTCACGTCGCGCAACTGCTCGTAGCGACCGTCGCCGGAGATGAGCACATGCACGGCGTTGCGGTCGGCATAGCCGTCGACGATCTCTTCCAGCAAGCTCGGCTGTTCCAGCACCTGCACAATGCGCCGCACGCTGGCGCCTTCGGCAAACTCCGGCGCCTGCAAGATATCCGCCAGGCCGTCGCGGTAGACCTGCCCGCTCTCCTGCCCATCGATGCGCGACATGGTGTCGGCCACCAGCGTCGCCACCTGGCGGCCAAAAGGCGACAAGCCCACCGCGGTCTGCAGCACACCGCTGCTGTTGCTGCCCACCAGGTGTGCGTTGAGTTCATTGCTCACCTGCGTCAGCTCGCTCTGCGCCATCTCCTCGTCCAGGTCGAGCAATTGCTGTTTGACCATGCCTTCCTGGAGCACCAGGATCAGCAGCACTTTGGCGCCGTGGATGTGCACCAATTCCATGTGTTTGAAGCGGGCGTGAGCGAGCCGCGGCGCGGTGGCCAGTGCGGCGCCCTGGGCTGTGCGCGCCAGCACCGCTGTGCTGGTGCGCAGCCATTGGTCCATCTCCTGGCGCACGATGCGAAACTCGCCGCGGATCACCTCCTGGTTGCCCGGCGCTAATTCTGCACCCGGCAGCAGGTTGCGCACGTAAAAGCGAAAGCCGAGGTCGGTGGGCACGCGCCCCGCGCTGGTGTGGGGATGGGTCAACAGCCCCAGCCGTTCGAGCGCAGCCAGCTCGTTGCGAATGGTCGCCGGGCTGACCCCGAGTTCGTGCTGCGCCACGATGGTCGCGCTGCCGACGGGTTGGGCAGTCTCGACATATTGCTGCACGACGACGCTCAAGACGCGCTGCTGGCGTTCGGTCAGCGCGGCCAGGGTGTGGACGTCGTCGGCTGAGGTCGCGGTTGTCATCAGCTTCTCAGTACGCATTCTGGTTTGTGCCAAAGATCGTCTGCCAGATGGTGCGGATCACAATCTTGATGTCCAGCCCAACCGACCAATTTTCGATGTACCACAGATCGTACTTGGTGCGTTCGACGATGGACGTATCTCCGCGCAGCCCGTTCACCTGCGCCCAGCCGGTGATGCCCGCCTTTTCGCGGTGGCGGTCCATGTAGCGCGGGATGATCTGGCGGAACTGCTCGACGTAGACCGGGCGTTCCGGCCGCGGGCCGACCAGACTCATGTCGCCGACCAGCACGTTGATCAACTGGGGCAGCTCGTCGATGTTGAAGCGGCGCAGGAACGCGCCGAGCTTGGTCTTGCGCGGGTCATCGGGCGTCGTCCAGCCTGGCCCGCTCTGCTCGGCGTCGACGCGCATCGTGCGGAACTTGATGATCTTGAAGGGGATGGCATCCAGCCCCATGCGTTCCTGGCTGTAGAAGACCGGCCCCGGGCTGTCGAGTTTGATCAGCAGTGCGGCGAGCAGCATGAAGGGGCTGAGCGCCACCAACGCAACGGCGCTGACGACGATGTCCATGCTGCGCTTGAGCACCAGCTTCCAACCTTGCAGCGCCACGTCGCGGATGGTGAGCAGCGGCAGCCCGCCCAGGTCGCCGATGGTGACCTCGCTGGCCATAAACTGGAAGACGTCGGGGAAGACGCGGATGCCCACCTTCTCGCGCTCGCAGAGGCTGATGATGTTGACCAGCTCCTGATGGCTCGATTCCGGCAGACCAATGATCACGTCGTCGATGCCATAGCGTTCGATAATCCAGGGCACGTCGGCCAGTGCACCCAGGGTGGGCACGCCTTCCATGGCCGTGGGCTGACCACCCTTGCCCGCGTCGATCACGCCGACGATCTGGTAGCCGAGCTTGGGCTGATGAACGATCTTGTTCATCAGCATCTGGCCGATCTCGCCCGCGCCGATGAGCAGTACGCGGTCGTCGCCCATGCCGCGCGCCTGCGCCTGCCACTGCAACTGCGCGTGGATCGTGCGCAGCAGCGTGTCGATCACAATCACCAGCGCCGCGCCCAGCAGGATAAAGGCGCGGTGATAGTCCGTTTCGCGCACGAAGAGCGTCAGCAGGGCGACGGTGACCAGCGTCGCCAGGATGTTGTAGGTAGTGATGCGGATCAACTCGTCGAGGTGGGTCACCGGGCGGCGGCGGCGGTACATGCGCTGGCCGAAGTAGATGCCGATCATCACCAGCGAGTAGAGCGCGGGCAGCGTCCAGAACTCCACGAATGGCCCGATCACGAAGTCGGGGTTGGTTTGCAGCAGGCTGTGGGCGGACCAGAAGCCCAGCCAGACCGCACCGATGTCGAGCACCCAGAGCGCCAGCATGAAAAGAAACTGGGCGCGTTTCATCAGGCCGCGGCGCTGAGTGCGCCGGGCTATGTACTCCGTTGATGGGGCTTGCAGGTCAGAGAGACTCCGCTGCATCGCGATCGAATCGACCTTTGCCGGCGTTGGTCGCCGCTGCGCCGCTGTGCATCTTGGTCGATGGGCGGCCTGGGCGACAATAGCGCCACAAATGCCGGCTCACATCGGCGCCCCCTTTGGCGACGATGCCAAGCCGGATCACCTTGTCCAGCAACCAGTTGGTCTCCTGGCGATAATGCTTCGCATAGAACAGCCACATCGCCTCGTAGAAGTCGATGCGCGACTTGGCGCTCTGGCTGCTGGCCGCTTCCTTGACGTGGGTGATTTCCACCTGGCCATTGTACCAGACTTCCCAGCCGGCGTCCTTGATGCGTTTGGCCCAATCCAAATCTTCGCCGTACATGAAGAAACTCTCGTCGAGCAGGCCGGCCTGGGCGATGGCCGCGCCGCGCACCTGCATGTAGGCGCCGACCACGGCATCCACCGGGTGGACGGCGTTTTCGGGCAGATATTCCAGGTTGTAGGCGTTGAAGCGGCGGCTGCGCGGGAAGAGGCGGCTGAGGCCGACCATGCGGTAGAAGCTCACCTGCGGCGTGGGAAAGCTGCGCCGGCACGCGCGATCCAGGCTGCCGTCCGGGCGGCGCACCCGCGGGCCGGCGACGCCGACCTGCGGGCGCTCGTCCATAAAGCGCACCATCGCCGCCAATGCGCCGGGCGGGACGAGCGTGTCCGGGTTGAGGAGCAGCGCATAGCGCGGCGCCTGGCCAGCCACCCTGCTGCCAAAGCCCGCCCAGCGCAGCCCCACATTGTTGCCGGCGCTGTAGCCGACATTGGCCGGATTGACGATCAGATGGAAGGCGGGGAACTCCTGGCGCACCATTGCGGCGCTGCCGTCAGTGCTGGCGTTGTCCACCACGCAAACGCCGATGCGCAAGCCCGACGGCTGCATTTGCAGCGAGCGCAGGCAGTTGCGCAGCAGATCGCGAGTATTGTAGTTCAAGATCACAATCGCCAGGTCAAGCGGGGCGCCGTCCGGCGTTCCCGTTTGTGCGGCGACATGGCTCTCCGGCATGCCCAAGTCCTCAGACAACGTGTCCTTTGCAAGACTGGCATTCTAGCACGGTGAGGCGCGCGCGGTCAAAGCAGGCGGGCGTTGCCGGGCGCTGCCAGGTTGGGCAGGGATGGCTGCAACGTATGAAGAAAACAGCGGACGTATTGCTGCTCAGGACAGGATGAACGATAATACGATGAGAACAGAGGCAAGCGACCGATGACCGATCACTCACCATCCATTTACACCATCGGCTACGGCGACCGTTCCATCGAACAGTTTGTTGCCGTGCTCAAAGCCAACGCCATTGCCTATCTGCTCGACGTGCGCAGCGCGCCCTATTCGCGCTTCAAGCCGGAGTTCTCCAAAGACGCGCTGGCGAAGGCGCTGGCGGAGCACGGCATCCGCTATGTCTTCGTCGGCGACAAACTCGGCGGCCGCCCCGACGATCCGGGCTGCTACGTCGATGGCCGCGTCGATTACGACAAAGTGCGCGTGCAGCCCTTCTTCCTGGCCGGCATCGAGCGCGTCGAAGCGGCTCACCGCCAGCGGTTGCGCGTCGTGCTGATGTGCAGCGAAGGCAAGCCGGAGCAGTGCCACCGCAGCAAGCTGATCGGCGAGACGCTGGTGGCGCGCGGCGTTGAAGTCGTCCACATCGACGAGCGGGACCAACTGATTACGCACGATGAAGCGATCCAGCGGCTGACCGACGGGCAGTTGAGTTTGTTTGGACAGGAGAGCTTTGCCTCGCGCAAACGCTACCTGGATGAGGAACAGGAATAGCCTCACAACATGATAGAATAGGCGTGAAGATGAAGACCTGACCGTGCAATGTTGACGGAACGCGAGGAATCGATGTTAACCAGTCTGCGAGCGCAAAACTTCAAATCGTGGCAGGACACCGGCGAGATTCGGCTTGCGCCCATCACAGGCTTTTTTGGGGCCAATAGTTCTGGCAAGACTGCGATTCTGCAACTGCTGTTAATGCTCAAGCAAACCGCTGAATCTGCCGACCGCACGCGGGTCCTGCAACTCGGCGATGATCGTACTTACGTTGACCTCGGCACGCCCTACGATGTGATCTTCAATCATCAGGCGTCGAATTCGCTTG
>JAPKMV010000386.1 GCA_026645635.1 Caldilineaceae bacterium | reverse complement strand
AGCGGGGCTGGTTCAGCATAGGGCCTGCCGCCCAGGTCCAACTTGCCGGTGCAGCGCCCTCTGCACCCAGACGCGGGCTGGGCCACAGGAGGGTGATGATAAGCAAGCAGAACGCAAGGAAGCCGGCAGACAGCGCCGCCAATATGACGCGTTGATGGGACATGATTGCTTTCTCCTCATTCATCGATCCGGGGCCGCAGCGCGGCTGGCCTGATGCCCGCCTATTGTTTCATGCAAAGCTGCAAACGCGCAAGGGCGCAAGAAACCGCCGCCTACCGCCGCACGGATGGCAGGAAGACACGCTCAGAACGAAGGTTCCGAGCAATAACCGATTGTTCACGATCTTCCTCCCGAGAAAAAACGTCTTCCTCATCAGCGCAGACCGGATCGCCGAATCTGCGCGTCCTCCCCAAGCCGCGTTGCGATGCACTCGCTCACTGCGCTCACGCTGTCGCACGCCAGCCGCCGCCCACTCGTCGCGTCGATCAGGTGGACGCGCCAGGGCGCGTCGTCTGCCGTTCGCCAAACCCGCACGATGAACGCCGCGTGGGCGCCACGCCGATCGTAGTCTGCGGATGAAGTAGAACGGGGAGAATCTGGGTGCGCCATCACAAGCTCCTGAGCATCGTGCAGCCCGACGACCGGCTGCGTGTCTCAGTAAAGCCGATTGGTGTCTCAGAAGTGTCTCAACTCGGTGAGACAGAAGGTTGTTGGCCGCGGTGACTTATTCGCCCAGGAGGTGGGCGGCGTCGGCGAGGAGTGCACGATGCGCGGGGATGGCGGTGCGGCTGCGTTCGCACAGGTCAGGTGGCAGCCCGTGCAGCAGCGCGCCTAACTCGGCGGCAGCATTGGCCAGCGCCGCACGCGCCTCTGCCTGGCGGCCAAGCGCCAGCAGGGCGCGCGCATGGCGATGGTGCAGCAGGTAGGATTGGAAGATGTCAGGGCCGGCAGCGGCGACTGCTTCGCCTGTCGCGGCCAGCGCTGCGTCCAACTGGCCCAGCGCCAGCAGGATTTCGCCCTCGATGGAGCGCATTTCACTCGTCAGGTGATCGGCGCCGATCACCTGACTCACCGCCAGCGCCTGGCGAATCAGCGCCAGCGCCTCGGCATCTTTGCCCTCGATCTGGCAGAGCTGCGCCTGCGCCCGCAGCGCCTGCGCCTTGACGTAGGCGTAATCGACGCCCGCAAAGGCCGCAATCGACCGGTCCAGATGCGCCCGCGCCGCTGCCAGATCGCCACGGTAGGCCGCATCCATGGAGAGGATGTTCCACGCCTGGCCGGCGCCAAGATCGTCGCCCGCGGCTTCGCTCCAGGCCAGCGCGCGGCGCACGCGCCAGGCCACAACTTCGTCCGGCCCGACAAAGGCAAAGAATGTCGAAGCATAGTTGATGGCGATCAGGCTTTCCAGACGTTCGTCGCCCAATTCCCGGGCGATGGCAATGCCCCGTTCGTAGGAGGCCAGCGCGTCGCCGATCCGGCCCAGGATGCAGAGCGCATTGGCCATGTTGGCCGCAATGCGCGCCTCTTGCACCTGATAGCCGCACTGTTCGGCCAGCGTGAGCGCGGCCGCGTAGCGTTCCACGGCGCCCACCACGTCGCCCTGCTCCACCTGGATCACGGCCTGGATGACATTGGCGCGCGCCTCGCCGGCCAGATCGCCCAGCGCGCGGAAGAGGGATTGGGCCGCCGCAGCCGCAGCAGCGGCTTCGCCATAGGCGTTGCGCGCGGGCAGCACATCGGCCAGGGTGATCCAGGCCGTGGCCAGCAGCGCACGATCCTCGCCCGCTGCCGCGGCATCCACGGCATCGCGCAGCCGCTCGACTGCGGCTGCGGCGTCGCCGCGCTGGTGGAGCAGCTCACCCCAGGCGATCAACGCTTCGGCGCGCAGCCGCGTGTCGCCCAGCGATTCCGCAAGGGCCAGGCTCTCGGCCACCAGCTCGCTGGCCGTGTCGAAATGGCTGGCGTCGCCGGCGAAGCGCGCCCGCCGCAGCAGCAACAGGCCCTCCTGCCGTGGGTCGAGGCCGGGTGTCTGCGCCAGCGTCTCCAGCACCTCTTCTTGCAGCCCGCGCTCGCCGAGCAGACCGAGCAGCCGTTCCCACCGGGTCAGTACATCCACGCGCACGGCAGCGGGCAGCCGGAGCTTGTCGAGCCAGGCGACGGCCCGGGCAAAGTGCGGCCGCGCCTGACGGTAGCTGCCCTGACGCTGGGCGGCGTCACCCGCTTTGAGGTGATGGCTGAAGGCGCGGCCAGTGGCGCCTGCCTGCTCGAAGTGATGCGCCAGCAGCGCATGGGCGTCGGGCTGCATGTGGGCCAACAAATCACCCATGCGACGATGGAGCATCTGCCGCTGCGCCGGGTCGAGTTGAGCGTAGACCGTCTGGCGAATCTGGTCGTGCTCGAAGCGGTAGGCGGTCGGCGTCTCTTGCAAGAAGCGGCGCTGCGCCAGCGTCGCCACACCTGCCAGAAGCTGCGCCGGCGCGTCCGGGAAGAATGGCGCCAGCAGCGTCAGGTCGAAGGGGCCACCAAGCACCGCAGCGACATCGAGGACGCTGCGCTCCTCGGCGGTCAACTGTGCCAGGCGGCGCCGGATCAGCGCGTCCACCTGTTGCGGCAGCGCCGCTTCCCGGTAGTCGACCGTCTGATCGTCCCACGGTGTGCGCCACTCGCCATCGGCGCCGCAGATGAGGTTGCCCTCCTGGTGCAGGGTGCGCAGCGTCTCCAACACAAAGAAGGGGTTGCCGCGGGTCTGGGCGAAGATGCGGCGCTCGAAGACTGGCGCGGGGCGGGACAGAGCAAGGAGCGTGCGCACTAGCGCCGCGCAGGCCGCTTCATCGACGCCGGCCAGTTCGAGGCGCTGCGGCTGCGCGCCGCGGTCGATTTCGGCCAGCGCATGCCAGATTGCCGTGTCGGTGCGCGCCTCCTCGCTGCGATAGGCCAGGAGCAGCAGCAGGGGCGCATCGGCGACGCGGCGCGCCAGATAGAGCAGCAGGTCGAGGGTGGCGCTGTCGGCCCACTGCAGGTCGTCCAACACCAACACCGTGGGCGTCAGCCGCGCCAGGGCGAGCATCAGCCGCGTGAGCGCCTCCAGCGTCCGCACGCGCACCGGTTCGCGGTCGAGCGGCGGCGGCGGCGGTAAATTGGGCAGCGCCTCGGCGAGCACAGGCAGAGATTGGGCGGCGGTGGCAAGCCAGACCGGGTCGATGGTCATGTGGAGCTGCTGTGCGCGCAGGGGCGTCAGCAGGCCATGCAGCGCCTGCATCAGCGGCTGGTAGGTCTCGTCGCGGCGGATCTCCTGCCCTGCGCCCCAGCCGATGGCCAATCCCCGCCAGCGGGCATCCGCTGCCACCGTCGCCAGCAGATGGCTCTTGCCCACGCCTGCCTCGCCCTCCACCAGACAAATCTGACCGCTGCCACTCTGCGCTCGCTCCAGCGCCTGAAGCAGCAGGCCGCGCTCTGCCGCGCGCCCCAGGAGAGGTGGCCGATAGGTTGGGTCGAGAAAAGCGGGGAGCGCAGCGGCAGGTGCAGCAGCCGGCAGATCCTGCAACTGCTGCGCCAGCGCGGTCAACGCGGGGCTGGGCGCGCCACCTGACTCCGCCGCAAGGAGGGCGGCGTACTGCTCGTAGTGGCGGCGTCCGGCAGCAGGGCGCTCCTGGGCGAGGGCCAGATGCAGCGCCTCCATCACCCATTCCTCAGCGTAGGGGTCATGCTGGCGCAGGGCATGCACCACCGGCTCGGCGGCGGCCCAGTCGCCGCGGCGCTTGTGCTCGGCCAGGAGACGCGCCAGTCCCGCAGCGTAGGACTGGAACAACTGTTCGCGTGCCAGCAGCACCCAATCGTCGAAATAGCCTGGCAGCAGCTCGCCTCGATAGAGTGCAGTCAGCTCGGCCAGCGTGGGCCAGGCGGCGGGATCTGCTTCCTGCAAGCGCGCCAGGGCAGCGCGCAACTGCCGCACATCACATGCCAGGTCGAGCGCCGGGGCGATGGCCAGCGCATCGCCCTGTGCGGAGATAGGTGCGGGAGCGCCAGCTTTGTCCAGTTCGCTGCTGCTGCGCCAGAGTTCCTGGGTGAGGCGCGGCTGAGGCGCCGGGTGCATCGCCAGGTAGGCCAGGAGCAGCCGGCTCTTCTCCGTGGGCAACAGCACCGGCGCGTCCCCGACGGTGGTCGTGTACTGCCCAAGAAGGCGGATATGAAGGGTGGGTGTGAGCGCGGCGGGGCGGTCAGGTGCATCGCTTGCCATCGTGGGCAGATTGTACAACAAGAAAACCTGTAGGGCGATTTGCCAAATCGCCCTACACAACCGTTCATCTCAGGCAGCTTGTGGGGCGATCTACCAAATCGCCCTACATCAGCTATTCCCGCTGCACTGCGGGCAGGTAGACTTGGTTCGTTTCGCCAAAGATGGCAAACTCGGAGAAGTGGCTGACCGGCGCCATCACCATTCCCGCCGCGGGGTCGTCGATGCTGGGCAGCTTCACCCACTGATCGACGTCGCGCCGCCACAGGTTGAGGCTGCCGGGGATGGTGGTTCCCGTGTCCGTGTCGCTGTAATCGACGGTG
>JAPKMV010000385.1 GCA_026645635.1 Caldilineaceae bacterium | reverse complement strand
TCTGCTGGCGCGCTGGATGCTGCAACTGGCTACGATGACCGATCCCACGCTGCCGTTGGGCGAACGACTGCGCCGGATCAACGACGCTGCCGTGCAGGATCAACTGCTGGCGGCGGCGTTCAACCATCTGCCGCTGGCCACGGCAGACGAGGCGGCGATCGGTCACCCCTCGCCTCACTATCGGCGCATGGCCGAAGCGGAGCGCGACCATCCCAACTGGCGCGCCACCAATTTCACCGACCGCGTGGCGCACTGTCCGCCGGGTGACTTTGTCACCGGCTGGTACGATCTCTTCCTGGACGGTTTGCTAGAGGATTTTGGCGCCCAGCAGGCGGCAGGGTTGAAGCCGCGGCTCACCGTCGGCCCCTGGCACCACCTGGAGCTGGACTACATGCCGGTGTCGTTCCGCAGCGCGCTGGATTGGTTCGACATGCATCTGCGCGGCGCGCCGCCGCAAAGCCGGCGCAAGGCCGTGCGCCTCTTGGTGATGGGCAGCAATCGCTGGCGTGAATTCGACGCCTGGCCCCCGCGCGCTGCGGCCACGGCGCTCTACCTGCAAGGCAACGGCGCGGCCAAAACTGGGCGGTTGCGCATGGAGCAGCCCGCCGCCGACAGCGCACCTGACCGCTACCGTTACGACCCGGCTGACCCGACGCCCAACCTGGGCGGCCCCAAGATGGGATCCGACGCCGGTGCGGTGGACAACCGCACGCTGGAAGCGCGGCGCGACGTGCTGGTCTTCACCACCACGCCGCTGACCCGAGATCTGGAGATCATCGGTCCGGTCCACGCCGATCTTTACGTGCGCTCCAGCACACCCTACACCGATTTCTTTGCGCGCCTGTGTGTGGTGGATCGCCACGGGAAGTCGCTCAATGTGTGTGACGGCAACCTGCGCCTGGAGCCGGGCAAAGGGGAGGTGCAGCCGGACGGCAGCCTGCGTGTGCGTGTGGCGATGTCGGCTACGGCCTACTGCTTCCGCGCCGGTCAGCGCATCCGGCTGCAAGTTTCCAGCGGCGCGCATCCCCGCTTTGCGCGCAACCTGGGCACGGGTGAGCCGATCGCCACTGGCGTGCGCATGGTCGTCGCCGAGCAGACGCTCTACCACGACGCCGTGCACCCGTCGGTGCTGGTGCTGCCGGTGGTGCGTCAGGCGGATGCAGGATTGCGCCGTTGAGATGGCGGCCATGGCACAACAGGAGACATTGCTGTGAACACGCAACTTGCTGCTTTTGCTCTGGATGATTTCATCGTAATCGACGCAACCGCCGATGATCCGGCTGCCAACACATCTGCCGCCGACTATGCCGAAGATTTCTACGCGTGGACACAGCGTCAGGCGATGCTGTTGCGCGACGGAAACTGGGGTGCGCTGGATATTGTCAACCTGATTGAGGAACTTGAGACCATGGGTCGCAGCGAGCGCCGTGAATTAGCCAGCCGCCTGGAACAACTCCTGCTGCATCTGCTCAAGTGGCACTATCAGCCCACGCGACGCAGCCGGAGTTGGCGCGCTTCGATTCGCTACCAACGACTTGGCATCGAGCGTCTGCTTGACGAGAATCCAAGCCTGCGCCCGCTGCTCCCGTCGTTGGTGGAAAGCGTCTATCCCGCGGCCGTGCTGCGCACCGAAATCGAAACGAATCTCTCCGCCGCAACCTTCCCTGCGCGCTGTCCGTACTCGACCGACCAATTGTTCGATGTCGGCTGGCTGCCCGAAGAGGAAGCCGGCTTGTGAGCGGGTGAGAGAGTCTGCCGATTCTCTCACCCGCTCATTTCTTCACTCGCCGATCACCACACGATCGCTGCCGCTGCGGCCAAACACTTCCGGCGAATACATCTCTTCCGCCTTGGCGGGCGGTACGACGAACTCGCCGGGCGTGGTGGCACGCGCCACGTAGCTGTACTCGTAGACGCCGTCCCACAGGTAGGTCGTGAAGGCTTCGGCGCGGTCGTCGCGCAGGTTCTGGTGCTGATACCAGGGACCCCACCACCACCAACCTCTGCCCACACTGCTGTTGGGGTCAGCCGGGATGCTCTCGCTCCCGGAGATCGCCGGGTTGATGATCTCGAAGCCGGCGGGCAGCGGATCCACCAACGCCACATGATAGCGCCGGCTCGGCGCGACCATGTTGACGCGCACGCGCACCCGCGCACCGGGCTTGACGTACCACGTCCCGTCGTCGCCCAGCCGCACATCCGCCGCATCGTCCACCGGCTCATAGCTGCGGCGCACGACAAAGCCCATCTCGCGCGGGTCGAGGTTGAGGTCGGTCGGCGCATAGTTCATGCCCAGGCGATAGTAGAGCCGACCATCATCACCGTCCTTCGCCATGATCACATCTTGCGTAGCGCCCATGTCTACCAGGTAGCTCATGGGGACATTCGTCTCGTAGGTGTTGGTCGTGTAGCCCTGGAAGGTGCTCTCAGCGACATAGGTTTCGCCCAGCCAGGTGCGCGCCACGAAGTCCGGCGCCACATTCTCGAAGGTGTTGAAGTAGTCGTCCATCGCCACCAGCACGAAGACATTCTCCTGCGTGTTGCCCCAGCGGCCATTGTTGCGCGCCGCCATCAGCCCGGCCACCACCTTGGGGATCAGGTCGCTGGCCGGCGTGAGCTGGATCAGCGCGTCGAGCACGATGGCGTCGGTGCGCCGGTTGGAGTGGAGCATGACGAATTCCTGGTCGCCGTAAGATGTGACGAAGTTGGCCATGCCCGGCGTCTCCACCGCACTGTTGGCGATGCGCCGTTCCATCTCCGCTACCTGGGCGGCAGAATTCGGGTCGCCGGCCAGCACCTGCCAGAGCCAGGCGACCGCCTCCAGCGACTGTTCCTGCACCGGCAGCGCTGCGTAGACCGTGCGCGCCTTGAGCGTATCGACATCGTCCAGGCGCTGGCGCACGTACAGTGCATAGGCGCTCAGCGTGTGGCGCACCTCCGGGCTATACCAGGTTGGGTAGTAGGTCTCGACGTTGCGCAGATAGTCGCGGGCCGGACGGAGCGTCGTGTCCGGCACGTTGTAGCCCTTGGCCAGCGCGACTTGCAGCGCATGGGTGACGAAGATCGAGTAGAAGGGCAGCGACTCGTCGCCCTTCGCCCAGACCGGCCAGCCGCCGTCGAAGTTCTGCAGCGCGATCAACTGCTCGATGTCACGCTCCATCGCCGCCTCGATAGCCGCGGGCGGCTGCAGGCCGTCGGCCTTGAAGGCAGTCAGCACGTCGCGCAGCGAGGCGACGCTCATCACGCGCGACGCCACCTGTTCGCTGCACTCGAAGGGATAGTCTTGCAGGTAGAGGACGGCGTCGGTGAGCGTCTGCAGCGCGGTGGAGGAGGTGCTGATTTGCAGCCCGCCGAACTGCGGGAAGACGTCCTGCGGCACGGCCACCGGCTGGGCTAACGCGCCTTCGTCGATCACGCCGTAGGTGGCGAAGGCTTCGGTCGTCGCCGGTGTGTAGACCGGCAGGCGAATCGTCGCCGCATCGGCCAGGTCGCCGGCGACGGCTGCCAGACGCACCTGGGCCTGACCCACTTCCTCCGCCGCGGCGGGGAAGCGCACCTCGACACGGTCATTGGCCGGCACGGTGACGCGCAGCCCCTGGCCGCCGGGCAGCGTCAGATTGGACGCATCGGCCACCACATCCACTGTCATGGCCGCGTCGGTCTGGTTCTGCACGACCACGGGCAGTTGGAACTGGTCGCCGAAGTTGAGGAAGCGGGGCGCGGACGGGCGCACCATCAGCGGCAGCCGCGCCGTGATGTTGGTTTCGGCGGAGCCGAAGTCCTGGGCGGTGGCCGCCACCACCATCACGCGATATTGGGTCAGGTTGTCGGGCACTGTGTAGGCTACCGTAGCCTGGCCGGCGGCGTCGGTGCGCACAGCCGGCGCAAAGAGCGCCAGCGGGTTGAAGTTGCTGCGCACGCCGATGGGCGTGTCCGGCTGCGCCAGTTTGAGCTCATTCGCGTCCGCCATAGCCGGCGCGGCTGCGGGCGCCATACTGCGCATCATCACACTTTCGGGCGCGGCCATGGCTGCGGTCGCCATCGGTGCGGCGGCCGGCGCGGCGAAGGCCATGTCGGCCATCATTTCGCCACCGCCGCCCATGCCGCCGGCGCCCGTGGGGATGCTCTCCGGGTTGGCCAGCATCAGACTGCTGCGGCCGTAGGTGCTGCTCAGGTTGGCGCTGCGGCTGGCATAGAAGACGGTGAGCGGATCGGTGAGCTGGTAGTTGCTTAGCGCCAGCACCGCCTCGTCCACCACGACGACCGCCAGTTCGGCGTCGGCCACGGGCTGACCCGCAGCATCGACCACGGCCAGCGCCAGCGACGACGATTCGCCCGGCGCCAGGCTCGTGGCTGCGGGCGTCACCGTGACGGTCAGCGTGCGGCTGAGTGGCGGCACGCTGAGGTCAAGGCTGCCGCTGCCATAAGCAGGACGCAGCACGCCGTCGGCCAGCGGCTGGCCCTTGTCGTCGAGCCGCGGCGCCGCACCGTTGACGTTGACCTGAATGCTCACATTCGGTATGTAGCGCTCCTCGATGGGAATTTCCAGCGTGGCGGCGTTGC
>JAPKMV010000384.1 GCA_026645635.1 Caldilineaceae bacterium | reverse complement strand
CACGCGGATTTTTCAATTTATCCGCGGAAATCCGCCGCATCCGCCCTATCCGCGGTCTATTCGCTCACTTTCACCCGATAATGATATCTGTACGCAGTCTCGAACCCCAGCCCGGCGTAGAGCGCCTGCGCCGGCGTGTTGCGTGCCATCACCTGCAAGTAGGCCCGCTGCGCGCCCTGCTGCTGCCCCCAGGCGGCCAGCGCGGCCAGCAGCGCCCGCGCCGCACCCTGGCGCCGGTAGGCCGGCAGCGTCACCACGTTGAAGATGCCCATCCAGCCGTCCTCGGCCACGCCCAGCGCCACGGCGATGGCCGCGCCGTCCCGGTGCAGCGTGGCATAGGCGCAGGGCAATGCGATGCGCTGCAAGATCGCCTGGCGCACGGCAGCCTGCGCCGGCGGCGCGTCCTCGCCGATGCAGTAGAGGGCGAACCAGGCCGCGTCGAAAGCGGGGGCGAGGGTGCAGGCGTGAGAGGGTGAGAGGGTGAGGGGGTGCGAGGCTTGCTTGCTGTGCAGTTCCTCTGCGTTCCTCTGCATCTCTGCGCCTCCGCGTCAAAGTGGATGGCTTTACAAACAGACTCTATGATGCAGAGAAACGCCGAGAACACACCTGGAAAACTCCTCTGTTTTTCCTCTGCGAGCCTCTGCCTCTCTGCGACTCTGCGTCAAAATGACCTTTGCAAACAGTTCTTAAGGAAAAACTGTCTTGAAGTCACGCTCCATGCTGACAAACATCCACGGACTTTGGGCGGCAAGACCCATCAGCTTGTCGGCGCCGTCCTGATAATCGTATTCGCGGGCAGCGTCGTCGTGGACGATCACCAGGTTGAGGAAGGGACCATCGCCGCCGCCGGTGTACTGCAACATCTCGATGTCGCCGTCGGAGTTGCCCGCCGCCAGGATCGGACGCCGCCCGCTGTGGCGCTGGATGTTGACCGGCTTCGCGGCGTTGAGGTCGACGGTTGCGATCTCTGGCAGGCGCACCAGCGCGTAGCCGTCGTCGGTCGCCTGGAACGCGTATTCGACGCTGCTGCCGATTACGTCGTCACGCGCGATGCCGTAGGTATCCTCGGCGTAGGCGCGCATGAACTCCACGCCGCCGCCGGAGACGACGAAGGTCTTGAAGCCGTTGGCGCGCAGGAAAGCCAGCAGTTCCAGCATCGGCTGGTAGACGGTCGCAGTGTAGGGGACGCCAAAACGCGGATGGGTGGCGCTGTCCAGGAACGTCTTGGCCGCCGTCTCGAACTCGGCTTCGGTCATGCCGGCGTGCGTGGCAAAGAGCAGCTTCTCGACATCCTCGGCGCTCAGGTTTTGCAGCGTCGCCATGTCACGTTCCAACACGGCTTGATAGGGCTGCGTGTTCGGCCACTCCGGGTGCTCCGGCGCCAGCTCGAAGATGCGCTCGAAGAGGAACGCGGCTTGCGGCACAACCGGCTTCTCTGTCCAGAGCGTGCCGTCGTTGTCGAAGACGGCGATGCGTTCGGCCGGCGGCACGTAGTCAGGGCTGGCCGGGTCGGTGACGGCGGCGACAAAGTCGAGGATCGTGGTCTTGGCCGGGCCTTCGTTCCAGGACGGCAGCGGGGCGGCGGCAGTCGATGCAACGTCCGTCGCGCCAAAGCAGCTTGTGAAGTAATCCACGCTCGCCGCCAGCGCCGCGGCCAGCCCGTCGCCGTGGAAGCTGTGGTCGAGATTCGGCAGCGGGACAAACGCGAAGGGTTTATCGGCCGCCTCCAGCGCCTCGATGAAGTTGACCGTGTTTTGCAGATGCACGTTGCGGTCAGCCAGCCCGTGGATCAACAGCGGCGCCGCCTGGATCTGCGCTGCTTTGGAGATCAGCTCCGTCGCCGCGTAGCCGTCGGGATTCTGCGCCGGCGTGCGCATGTAGCGCTCGGTGTAGATCGTGTCGTAGAGGCTCCAGTCGGTGGGGCCGGCGCCCGCCACGCCGCAGCGCAGCATATCGGGCGCGTGAATCAGCGCGTAGAGGGTGAGGAAGCCGCCAAAGGATTTGCCGTCGCTGCCGATGCGGTCCGCATCCACGAAGGGCAGCGTGCGCAGATAGTCGATGCCGACAAGTTGATCCGCCAGCGCCACGGGACCCAGCTCGCCCAGGATCGGCGTCTCGAAGGCGTGGCCGCGACCAAAGCTGCCGCGGTTGTCCAGCCGCCACACCAGGAAACCGGCCTGCGTGTAGAGCACATCGCGCTCGATGATGTTGAAGATGTTGGTCGCGCCGTAGCGGTTGGAGACCATCTGCAGCGTCGGGCCGCCGTACCAGTGCACGACTACCGGGTAGCGCTGCGCTGGGTCGAAGTCGGCAGGCTTGACAAGCTGGCCGTAGAGCGGCGTGCCGTCCGTCGCGGTCAGCGTCACCGACTCGCGGATCACGGCGGGCAATGGGGCGGCCGGGCCGGCCGCTTCGTCCAGCACCGCAACCTGTTCGCCGTCGGCGGCGAGCAGCCACGTCACCGGCGGCGTGTCGATATTCGAGAACTGGTCGACCAGGTAGCGGCCGTCGGCGGAAAGCGCCATGCCGTGAAAGCCCGGCGTCGTGGAGAGCTGCGTCAGCTCCCCCGTGGCCAGGTCGAGACGGTCGATCTGCCGTTCGAGCGGGCTGCTGCGCGTGCTGATGAAGTAGGCGAAGGCGCCGGTCGGGTCGATCTGCACCGGCTTGTCCGGCGTGAGCAGATTCCAGGCCGGCGTGTCGATCAGCCAGTCGCCCTGTGTCAACTGGCGCACCAACTCCCCCGCCAGCGTGTAGAGATAGAGATGCATGAAGCCGTTGCGCTCGGACAGCCACAGGAAGTGCTCGCCGTCGGGCAGGAAGATCGGCGCGGCATAGGCGTTCTCGGTGATCCAGGCGGCGTCGGTTTCCTGCAGCAGCGGGCGCACGCTGGCCGTCGCCGGGTTCCACGCCTGCAGATCGAGCACGGTGTGGTCGCGGTTGAGCGTGGCGAAGATCGCCTCGGCGCCGTCGGGCGTCCACGCAAAGAAGGGAAGCACATACTCGGCGCCCGCGGGCAGCGGGATCTCCTGCGCTGCAACATCCCCACTGCGCTCAACGAGATGCAGCGATGGCGTCGGGTTGGTCGTGCCCGCCGTGGGGTAGCGCGTGTAGCTCACCACCGGCGGGACCGGGCGGTAGTCGGTGACGGGGTGCTGCTGCACCGCGCTTTCGTCGAGACGCAGATAGAGCAGCCACGCGCCGTCGGGTGACCAGGCGTAGGCAGGCTGGGCGGAGCGCGTCGCCAACTCCTCGTTGTAGACCCAGTCGAGGATGCCGTTGAAGATCGTTTCGCCGCCATCGCTGGTCAGCCGCTGCGTTGCGCCGTCGGCCAGCGCAGTCACGTAGATGTCGTTGCCCTGCACGTAGGAGATGTGCGCGCCGTCGGGCAGGAACATGACGCCGCTCTTGGCGCTGGCGTCGTCGCCCGCGCTGGCGCTCGTGTCAATCTGCCCCAGTTCGCCCGTCGCCGCGTCGAGCAGCCAGAGGTCGTCGCCCGCCAGCAGCAGCCGATCTCCCTGCGGCGACCACACGGCCGCGCTCAGATCGACGCCGGGCGGCGCGTCGGCGGCAGTGAGCAGGGTGCGCTGTTCCCCGGTCGCGGCGTCGTAGACGACGAGCGCCGCCTGCCCGTCCTGCTGCCCGACGTAGGCCAGCACAGCATCAGCCGGACTCCAGGCAAAACCGCTGGGCGGCGTCCCCATCAACGCACCGGGCTGGATAAGCATCCGCGGCGTGATCGGCGCAGCGTCAGGCGGGTCATCGGCAGCCACCGGCGCGCCAGCCAGCAGCAGGATGGCAAACACGAGCAGGCACGGAACAACGATGTGTAGGATATGTTGCTTCATCGAGATTCCTCCCGTTTGCAATGGAACGCGGATGACGCAGATTGGGCTGCTCTCCGCGGATTGGATCAGCGAAAATCCGTCCAATCCGCGTCATCCGCGTTCTATGCCGAGCCTCTTTTGGACCCGGCCTGAACAGTCGCCCGATAACTACTGATTCGCAACTATCGGCAGATGAATGGCGAATGCCGGCGCCCCGTCCGGCGTCCCAGCGACACCCGCACTCAGCGGGTCGGAGACGACCAGTGGGTGCTGCGGCCGTGGTTTGGTCGCCGCGCGCGCCGCCTCCGGTGCGGCAGCGTCCTGCGCAAACGATAGTTGGTATTCGCTGACACCTACGGCCAATACCTCCAGCAGGGCGAGACCGTTCGGCTCCGTGAGTTTGCCGCCGGCATTCTCGGTCTGCCCCGGCGCCACGCTGCTGTTGACGAAATGATCGGGCTGGAAGCCGTTGTAGGGTTCCCAGATGTACATGTCCGGATCCCCGGCGAGGGTGGTCAGCACGGCCACGACCCAGGCATTCTGCTCCACTGCGCCGCGATACTGAACGCGCTGACCGTCGGCCAGCGCCTGGCTGCCGTCGACGCGGTTGACAAAGACCAGGGCGCCCTCGTCCAGCGTCGATACATTGCCGGCCGCATCGCGCACCCAGACGCCGAGATAGTGGACGCCCTGGCCTGCAGCCAGGGTTGGCGTGTAGAGTGCATGGAAGTCGAGCCAGCCACTGTCCTG
>JAPKMV010000383.1 GCA_026645635.1 Caldilineaceae bacterium | reverse complement strand
TGTACTGCTTTTCAATCCGCCACAACAATCTGCGCCTTCACCGAGGTCGGCGGCATGTTGACGGCGAAGTCGAAGGCGCGCACGCTCTCGTGGAAGCGGAAGGTGTCGGTGATCAGCGGCTTGACGTCCAGCTTGCCGCTGCCCATGAGCGCGATGGCGCGGGGATAGACGTGCGCGTAGCGGAAGACATGCTCGACGCGCGCTTCCTTGACCATCGCGGCTGCCACATCGTAGGCGATGGGCTGGAGGGGGATGCCAACGAAGACGACCGCGCCACCAGGGCAGAGCGGGGCAAAGACGCCGGCCGCCGCCTTCTCGTTGCCGCTGCACTCGAAGACCAGGTTGGCGCCCCAGCCGTCAGTGAGCCGATCCACCACCTCCGCCAGGTTCTCTTTGGCCACGTTCACCGGCGTGATCGGCCCCAGCGTCGCCGCCAGGTCGAGCTTCGGCTGCTGCACGTCGGTCATGATCACCTGGCTGCAGCCGCCGGCCAGCGCAGCCAATGCGGTCACCATGCCAATCGGCCCGGCGCCCATGACGATGGCCAGGTCGCCCGGCTTGATCTTCGCCTTGGTGGCGGCCTGCATCCCCACGGCCAGCGGCTCCACCATCGCGCCTTCGGCAAAGCTCACGTTGTCGGGCAGCTTGAAGGTGAACGCGGCAGGATGGACGACGCTGGGGCGCAGCACGCCATGCACCGGCGGCGTTGCCCAGAAGCGCACCGCCGGGTCCAGGTTGTACATGCCCTGGAGCGTGGCCTTGCTGTTCGGGTCGGGGATGCCTGGCTCCATGCAGACGCGGTCGCCTACCTGCAAGTGGGTCACCGCGCTGCCCACCTCCGTGATGACGCCCGACGCCTCGTGACCCAGGATCATCGGCTCGCGCACGATGAACTGGCCGATGGCGCCGTGGGTGTAGTAGTGGACATCGCTGCCGCAAATACCCACGGTGCGCAGGTCGATGCGCACATCGTGGGGGCCGAGGGCTTCTTCCACGGGAAAATCACGCAGACTCAACTCATGGATTTTTTCCAATACGAGTGCTTGCATATGCAATTACCCTTTTCTGATGATGATGACGGCAAGGACAAAACAGAGCACAGTGGAGACCCACAGTGGAATGGCCCATTCTAAGAAGCGCATCCAGAGCAGGCTCACGCCGATCCAGATGATCACGCTGATAAAGACACGGTCGAAAGTGTTGGTCTCGATCGGCAGGAAGCCGCGGCGCCCTTTGTGTTGCACGGGGGCGACGATCTTCTGAGAGTTGACGTTCGGATCAGCCATGCCGTTACTCCTTCACCGCGCCAAAGGTCAAGCCGGTGACAATGTAGCGCTGCACGAAGACCAGGAAGACCAGTGCCGGCAGGATGGCGACCGTGGCCACCGCGGCCATCTCGCCCCAGTTGGTGCCGGTGACCGAGACGAACGCCGCCAGCCCCGTGGTGATGGTGCGTGCGTTGACGCTGGTCAGGTTCGCCGCGAAAAGATACTCGTTCCAGGCAAAGATCCAACTCAAGATGAAGGTGATCGCCAGACCCGGCGCCACCAGCGGCACGATGATCCGCATCAGCACCGTCGCCCGCGTCGCGCCGTCGACGAAGGCGGCCTCGTCGAGTTCGACGGGAATGCCGTCCATGATGCCTTTCATCAGCCAGACGGCAAAAGGCAGGTTGAAGACGCAGTAGAGCAGGATCAGCCCGATCTGCGTGTCGAACATCGTCCAGTCACCGATCTTGAAGACGCGCGTGTAAATGAGGAAGATCGGCAGCACGAACGCGGCAGGCGGCGCCATGCGCTGGGTGATCGTCCAGAAGAAGATGTTCTCGGAGCCTTGCAGCCGCCAGCGCGAGAGAGAATAGGTGGCCAGCAGCGCCAGGAAGGTGACCAGCAGTGCGTTGCTCGTGGCGATAATTAGCGAGTTGATGAGATAGCGCTGAAAGACAGGGTCGGTGAGCGGCTTGACGTAGTTGGGCGCATAGAACGATTTGATCAGCAGCGTGGGCGCGTCGAACAACTCGACGCGGCTGCGGGCGGACACGACGATCATCCAGTAGATCGGGATGATCGTGATCAGCGTCATCACGATCCAGAGACCATACAGGCCAACCCAGCCCAACAACTTGCGCGAGGATGAAGTCTTCATGGGCGCCCCCCCTAATCCCGTTGTTTCCCGACCTGCGCCAGCGCGATAAAGAGCAGCCAGCAGAGGACGATGGTAAAGTAGAGCACCAGCAGCGACATGGCGGAGCCGTAGCCGTAGTCGGTCTTGGGCACGACCACGCGGTAAATATGGATGCCAATGAACTGGGTCGCGGTGCCGGGGCCGCCGCTGGTGAGCATGAAGACCTCATCGACGATGCGCAGCGCATCCATCAAGCGGATGAAAATGACGGTGAGCAGCACCGGCATCATCATGGGGATGGTCAGGTAGCGGAAGACCTGCCAGCGGTTGGCGCCGTCCACCTGCGCCTGCTCCAGCGGCTCCTTGGGCATGGCGGTCAGCCCGGCCAGCAGCGTGAGCGTGACGAAGGGTGTCCAGTGCCAGACATCCATCAGGATCACTGTGATGAACGCCTGATCGGCAAAGGTGCCCAGCCGGTAGTCGATGTCGAACCAGCGGTCGAGATAGTAGGGAATCGGCCCGAAGCCGGGGATGGTGAGGAGCCGCCACGTTGCACCCACGGCGATGGGCGCCATCACCAGCGGCAGGACATAGATCGTGCGAAAGACCGTGCGCCCCGGAAACGGCTTGACCAGCGTCTGCGCCAGCAGAAAACCCAGCGCCAGTTCGATGGTGACGCTGACGAAGGCAAACAACCCGGTGCGCCAGAGCGAGTCCAGGAAGGCGCCGTCGAAGACCAGGCGACGAAAGTTGTTGACGCCGGCCCACACCATACCCAGTTGATTGGAGAAGGGATTCCAGTCAAAGAGGCTGACGTAGAGCACATAGAGAAACGGCAGAAAACCGACGATGGCCAGAATGACCAGCGTCGGCGTGAGCAGCGCCCATCCCATTCGATTTGATCGCATGTGTGTGTCCTGTCGAATCGTCGTGTGCGGTGCGTGATCGGTCATATGGGCTGCCGCGGTTCACGCGCCAAGGCGTTGTCCGCCCGGCGCGTGAACCGTGGCAGTGAACTGCGGCGCCACCCTTGCCGGTGTGACGAGACTGGCGCCGCAACGAATCCAACTTACTGCCCGTAGCCGAGGTTCACCAGTTCCGCATCGGCGGCGGCGGCAGCCTGGTCGAGCGCGTCAGCCGGGGTCAATTCGCCCGACAGCGCCTTCCAGATGAACGGTTCCACGACCGAACGGATCGCGGCATGGAAGGGGAACGGCGGGGCGCCACGGAAGAGCGGACCCTGTTCCTTCATGAACGTGTAGTAGTTGTCGGTCATGGCGTTGACTTCCTGGACCGCAGGATCGTCGTAGGTCGATTCCATAACGATACGGGAGCCAGCAATCGCCCAGTCCGGCTGCACCGATTCCTGGCCGATGTACTGCATCCACAGCAGCGTGCAGAGCGGGTTCTTCGACGAGACCGGCAGGCCAAAGGCGCCACCGTCATAGTAGCCCACGTAGCCGGCGCCGGACTCGGCGTCAGCCAGCACACCTTCGGCGACCGGCGGCATTGCCACACCGACATTGCCGACGACCTTAGAGCGTTCCGGATCGATGGCAATCCAGGCGGCGTTTTCGCCATAGACCCACCCCTGCGCGGCGCGGCCGGCCGCAAAGGAGGCGGCGACCTCGTCCCATGTGCTGGCAGTGGCCTCAGGCGGCGCATCGGCGAGCAGACCGACCCAGAAGGCCAGCGCGGCCTTGGCTGCATCGCTGTTCATCTCGCCACCGTTCTCCACGGTCGCCTTCCAGTTCTCCTGGTTGATGCCCCAGTTGTAGACGCCAAAGGTCGGCGCAATGCTCTCGAAGAACTCGTAGAAGGAAGAAGAGTGGCCAGTGTTGCCTTGCACTGTGGTGCCCCAGAGTTCCAAGCCATTGTCCTCACCATACTGGGTGAAGAAGTCGGCAATGTCCTGGTACTGCTGGTGCGTGGTGGCCGGGGCCAGATCGTAGCCGTAGGCGGCCTTGAAGGCTTCCTGGATCGCGGGATCGCTGAAGAGATCCTTGCGGTACAGGTAGACCTTGAGGAAGGCTTCCATCGGCACGCCGTAGATGTTGCCCTCGGCATCCTTGAAATTGTCGATAAAGGAAGTGAACTTCGCAAAGTCGAAGTCAGGCGAAGCCAGGTCCGGGTTGTCGGCCAGCAGCTGAGTCAGGTTGGTCAGGTAGTTGTTGGCCAGGTAGCTGTAGATGATGTCCTGCTCGATGTAGACGAAGTCGTAGATCCCCGTCCCAGCCTGCATGTCGTTGATGGCCTTGCTGTACATCTCGTCCCAGGAGGTAGGTTCCAGTTCCACCTTGATGCCAGTCTCGGCCTCGAATGCGGGTCCCAGGACTTCCGCCGCAAAGCGGGAAGGCGGGGTGCTCTCAGAAATGCCGCGGATCGTCACACCCTCACAATTGGCTGCAGCGGCGGCCTGCGCCCACCAGCTGCCCTCGCCACCGGCGGTCTC
>JAPKMV010000382.1 GCA_026645635.1 Caldilineaceae bacterium | reverse complement strand
CAACATCGGCATCATTGCGCATATCGACGCGGGCAAGACAACGACGACCGAACGAATTCTCTTTTATTCAGGGCGCATTCATCGCATGGGTGAGGTGCACGAAGGCACCGCGGTCACCGACTGGATGGTACAGGAGCGCGAGCGCGGCATCACCATCACCGCAGCCGCGATTTCCACGGAATGGAAGGATCGCATCACCGGCGAGGAGTGTAAGATCAACCTGATCGACACCCCCGGCCACATCGACTTCACTGCCGAAGTGCAGCGCAGCCTGCGCGTGCTCGACGGCGGCGTCGTGGTGTTCGATGCGGTAGCCGGCGTGGAGCCGCAGTCCGAAACGGTGTGGCGCCAGGCCGACCGCTACAGCGTGCCGCGCATCTGTTTTGTCAACAAAATGGATCGCGTCGGCGCCAATTTCGACCGCACCATCGACATGATCGTCGAACGGTTGGGGGCGAACCCGGTGCGCGTGCAGTTGCCGTTGGGCGCCGAAGACACCTTCAAGGGCTTGATCGACCTGATCGAGATGAAGGCGTTGATCTTCAGCGACGAACTGGGCGCCAACCCAACCGTGATGGAGATCCCTGCCGATTATCTTGAGGCAGCGAAGGCCGCCCGCGAAACGATGATCGAGCGCATTGCCGAGACCGACGACGACCTCACCATGAAGTTCCTCGAAGGTGAGGAGATTTCAGACCAGGAGATCTATCAGGCGCTGCGGCGGGCGACGATTGCCAACAAACTGGTGGCCGTATTCTGCGGCTCTTCGCTGCGCAACAAGGGCGTCCAGCCGCTGCTCGATGCCGTGGTGCGCTACCTGCCCAGCCCGCTGGATGTGCCGCCGGTTGAAGGCGTCAACCCGGACACGGGCGCCGTCGAAGTCCGCCACTCCAGCGACAGCGAACCGTTCGCCGGCCTGGTCTTCAAGATTGTGACCGATCCTTTCGTGGGGCGGCTGGCCTATGTGCGCGTCTATTCCGGCAAATTGAACTCGGGCGAAACGGTCTATAACTCCAATCGCGGCAAGCGCGAGCGGATTGGCCGCCTGGTGCGTATGCACGCGGACAAACGCGAGGACGTCAAGGAAGTCAGCGCGGGCGACATCGCCGCCATCGTCGGGCCGAAGGAATCCTACACCGGCGAAACGCTCTGCGATGCGAAGTCGCAGATTGTGCTCGAAACCATCGAATTCCCGGAACCGGTGATCAAGGTCGCCGTCGAGCCAAAGAGCAAGGCCGACCAGGACAAGATGACCGACGCGCTGATCAAGCTGGCCGAGGAAGACCCCACCTTCCGCGTCCAATACGACGATCAGACCGGGCAGACCGTCATCTCCGGCATGGGCGAGCTGCACCTGGACATCATCGTGGACCGCCTCAAGCGCGAGTTCCGCGTCCAGTGTAATGTGGGCCGCCCGCAGGTGGCGTACCGCGAGACCATCACGCGCGCCGTCCGCATCGAAGGTCGTTTCGTGCGCCAGTCGGGCGGTCGTGGCCAGTACGGCCATGTCTGGTTGACGATGGAGCCGAACGAAGCCGGCGGCGGCTTTGTCTTCGAGGATAAGGTCGTGGGCGGTTCCGTGCCGCGCGAATACATCCCCGCCGTGCAGAAGGGCATCGTCGAGACGCTGGACAGCGGCGTGCTTGCCGGCTACCCCGTCGTCGATGTCAAGGTGGCGCTGGTGGATGGTTCATACCACGAGGTGGACTCCAGCGAAATGGCCTTCAAGATCGCCGCCAGCATGGCCTTCAAGGATGGCGCGCAGAAGGCTGGCCCGATCCTGCTCGAACCGGTGATGAAGGTCGAGACCGTCGTCCCCGAAGAGTATGTCGGCGACGTGGTGGGCGACATTTCCTCGCGGCGCGGGCAGGTGGAAGGCATGGACTCGCGCAGCGGCAATGTGCAGGCGGTGCGCGCCCTGGTGCCGCTGGCCGAAATGTTTGGTTATGCCACCGACCTGCGTTCGGCCACCAGCGGTCGCGGCAACTTCTCCATGGAGTTCGCCAAGTACATGCCGGTGAGCCAGAGCATCGCCGAAAAGGTGCTGCGCGGCCAGGCTTGACGCCACAAAGTGTTCAGATGTCTCCGGGCGTTTTTGTTATCCCAGCCCTCCCTACCCAAACGATAGATCGCCCCCCAACCGTTTGGGGGATGCACCTGTCCCCGGGGGCTGCTATGCTCATGAAGCGTGAATCTTTACCTGGCAACAACATTCAGGAGGCGTTATGTCTGACGTACTACAATCTCTTTCCAGTGCAATGGCCGGGTTGGTCGAACAGACCGGCCCGCAAGTCGTGCGTGTCGAAGGTCGCAGCCGGCTGCCGGCCAGCGGCGTGGTCTGGTCCGCCGATGGCTTGATCGTCACCGCCAACCACGGGGTCGAGCGCGACGATAACCTGCGCGTGGGGCTGGCCAATGGCAGCAGCGTGGCGGCCACGTTGCTCGGTCGCGACCCGGCCACCGATCTGGCCGTGCTCAAGGTCGAACAAGAGGGGCTTATTCCCGCGACGTGGGCGCCGGCCAATGACCTGCGCGTGGGCAACCTGATCCTGGCGCTGGGGCGGCCCGGCCAGACCGTGCAGGCGACGCTGGGTGTCGTCAGCGCGCTGGGCGGCGCCTGGCGCGCGGGCAGCGGCGGCGAGTTCGACAGCTATCTCCAGACCGACGTGGTCATGTACCCCGGTTTCTCCGGCGGCCCGCTGGTGGGCGCCGACGGGCGGCTGGGCGGCATCAACTCCTCTGCGCTTGCGCGCGGGGTGAGCGTGACCGTGCCGTCGGCCACCGTACAGCGTGTGGTGGCGACGATCCTCGCCCACGGACGCATCCCGCGCGGCTATCTCGGCGTTGGCATCCAGCCGGTGCGGCTCGACGAGGCGCTGCAGCAGCAACTTGGCCAGCAGACCGGGCTGATGCTGCTGTCGGTGGAAGCCGGCGGCCCGGCGGCCCAGGGTGGGCTGCTCCAGGGCGATGTGCTGGTGCGTGTGGACGGCGTCACCGTGCGCCAGTTGGATGATCTCCAGGGGCTGCTCACCGGCGAGCGGGTGGGCAAGGTCGTGGCCGTGCAGTTGGTGCGCGCCGGCCAGGTGCACGAGCAGCAGGTCTTGGTCGGCCAGAAATAGCGAGACGCGCAGCCATGAATCTCTTGATGCAACTGAGCAGCGATCTGGCTGATGTGAGCAGCGTGGCCCTGCGCAGCATGGTGCAGGTGCGCAGCGGTGAGCGGGGCGTGGGCGCCGGCGCGATCTGGCACCCTGCTGGGCTGATCGTCACCAACGCGCACGTGGTGGAGGAACGCAGCCCAACGCGCGGGCCGTGGCGCCGCACAGGCACGCTGGCGGCGCGCATCCTGGCCACGGATACGCAGCATGACCTGGCCGCGCTGCGCGTCGATGCGGCGGAACTGCCTGCGGTGCAGCTTGGCGATGCGCGGCGGCTGCAGCCGGGGGAGATGGTGCTGGCGTTGGGCTTCCCGTGGGGCGTCACCGGCGGCGCAACGAGCGGCGTGGTGATCGGCGTCGGCGCGGGTCTGCCTGAAGCGGGCGGCGAGCGGGAATGGCTGGCGGCCAGCCTGCATCTGCGCCCCGGTCATTCCGGCGGGCCGATGGTCGATGCCCAGGGACGGCTGGTAGGCATCAACACGATGATGAGCGGCCCCGATGTCGGCGTCGCCATCCCCGTGCATGTAGCCGTGGCGTTCTTGAAGCAGGCGATGGGGGCGTGAAAGGTGAGGGGGTGAGAGGGTGAGTGGGTGATGGGGTGAGACACTCACCCTCTCACCCTCTCACCCTCTCATTTCTGCACCGTGGGCAGGAAAATCCCTGCTCTGAACCCGGCTTTTCGTTCCAGTTCATCAAAGGCGCCGAGCAGCTCGAAGGGGTCGAAGGAGCAGTGGCCGTAGCGCTGAATCGGATAGTGCTGGTAGAGCGCGCCGCTGCCCTGGGCTGCCACTTTCTGCCCGTAGAGCTGGGCCTGGGCGTAGGGCACGACCGGGTCGCCGGTGGTGTGCATCGTGATGAGCGGCACGGACAGAATGCCGGTCGTCTGGTAATGGTCGGAGATGGTGGTGCGCGCAGCCAGGTCGGCGGTGAAGCGGGCAACGCCGCTGTTGAGCGCGCCATCGTCGAGCGACCCGGTGTACTGCGTGGCAACGTTGTCGAAGGGGTTGCCGCCAAGCTGCGCCTTGCCGTCATTGGTCGAGAAGACGTTGTACCAGAGAATGCGCTCGAAGGTCTGTTCGGTGGTGGTCATGGGCGCGGCCGGGTCGATAGGCGCCTGCGTCACCGAGAGCACCTGGGTGAGGCTGATGGCGTTTGCCGGGTTTACCAGCACGGGGCGCAGCGTCTCCGAGTAGAAGCTGGTATTCCAGGTGGTGAGCAACTCCGCCGGGATGTCGATGGCCGTCGGTGGGATCACCCCAGGGAAGAAGTAGTCGAACACGCTGCGAAAGTCGGCGAAGTGGTCGACCTGGCGCTGGAAGTCGCCGTAGGGGCCGCACAGCGCCAGCCCGCCGTCGATGCGGTCGGGGTGACGCTCCACGGCGAGGGCGGTGACGGCGCCACCCTCGGACACGCCGATCAGCA
>JAPKMV010000381.1 GCA_026645635.1 Caldilineaceae bacterium | reverse complement strand
CTGGGAGATGGTCCACCAATTGGTGCGCGTCCTCGAAAAAGATGGCGAAAGCAGCGCTGCCGTCCTCATGGCACAGATGGGCAGTGGGGCCGATGTGGCCCGCGAACTGGCCTATCACCTCTACACCGTCTGTGAACGGCGCAAACGCGCCCAAGAAGCCCTGGCCTACAACGGTCTTGTGCAAAGCTGGCCCGAAATCGCTCGTCTCTCGCGCGAAGAGGGGAGCAGTCTGGTCCAGCAGAGCACGCTCTTTGAGTGAAAAAAGGTGACTGGTGACTGGGGATTGGGGGGAGAGACTCTCTCCGCTCCCAATCCCCAGTCACCAGTCACCTCTCCCCCTCTTGCTGGAAAACCATCTTTCCATTAAACTGGAAATATGAAAACAACCATTGACCTGCCCGATGAATTGATGATTGAAGTGAAGGTGTTGGCCGCGCGCGAACGGCGCAAGCTGGGCGAATTGGTCACCGAACTGGTGCGGACTGGTATTGAGCATCGCCAAAAGCAACCCCTCTCGGATGAAGCGCAGCGCCGTGCAGCGGAACAGTGGCTGGAAGATTGGCTCAAGCTGGCAGATGAGGTGATGAAGGACGCTCCGCCAGGACCTACCGCGCGTGAAATACTGGAAGAAGATCGCAATCGTCTGGAGCGGCGCTGACCAATGCTTACAATAGACGCCAATGTGTGGGTGGCCGCCGCCGATCAGCATGATCTCTTCTTCACAGCCAGCCGTAGCTTTTTGACCCAGGCTGCGCACCAGCGGCTGAACATCTATCTGCCAGCCTTTGCCCAGATCGAGATCGCTTGCGCCCTTGCGCGGAAACGGCGGGATGCTGAAGCAGGACGACAATTGGCCACCGCAATTTTGGGATCTCCCCAGATCACCCATGTCCAACCCGATGCTTCCTTCCTGGCCCAGGCGATCCTGACTGGCACAGCATCCTTTCTACGCGGCGCCGATGCCCTCTATGCTGCCACCGCCGCTATTTATCGCACCCAACTCATCTCCTGGGACGATGAACTGGTCCGTCGCGCCGGGGCTATCACCCCCACCGATTGGTTGTCCCAACAAGAAGGAAAGAGGGGGTAGGAAAGAGGAAAGAGGAAAGAGGGAGTAGGAAAGAGAAAAGAGGAAAGAGAAAAGAGAAAATTGCAGGTTGCAGGGTTGCTGTCGTAACTCGCCCCTCGCAATTCGCCCCTCGCAATTCGCAACACTTCTCACTTCAGGGAGTTTCATCATGGCACTGAGCAATTACGAACGCGTCGGCAAGGCGCTGGATCTGCTGAAAGAGGGGCTACGTCCCTTTGTCGAGCGTGAACTCGAAGCGCAGCACGGCAAATACTGGATCACCGCCGTCACGTCCGGCTGGCAGCGAGACGTCTCCTGGAAATCCGACGACACACCCCATCTCGATGCCGCCGCCCTCTTGCGCCTGATGTGGGACCAGTGGAACGTCACCTTCCGCAAAACGCTGGGCCATGCTGAACGCTCTCTGGTCAGTGAATTGATGGAGATCCGCAACAAGTGGGCGCACCAGGAAGCCTTCTCCAGTGACGATACCTACCGCGCCCTGGATTCGTCGGCGCGTCTGCTCACCGCCATCTCCGCGCCGCAGAGCGGCGAACTGGAAAAGATGAAGATGGAACTGCTGCGCGTGCGCTTCGACGAGCAGGTGCGCAGCGAGAAACGGCGCAGCGCCGGCACCGCCATCGAAAGCCAGGTCACCGGTAGCCTCAAACCCTGGCGCGAGGTAGTGAGTCCCCACCGGGATGTGGCCAGCGGGCGCTATCAACAGGCCGAATTCGCCGCCGACCTCTGGCAGGTGCATCTGGGCGAAGGTTCCGACGAATACCGCAACCCCGCCGAATTCTTCCGGCGCACCTACCTCACCGAAAGCCTGCGCCAACTGCTTACGGGCGCCGTGCTACGCCTCACCGGTCAGGGTGGCGATCCCGTGGTGCAACTGCAAACCAACTTCGGCGGCGGCAAGACCCACTCCATGCTGGCGCTCTATCACCTCTTCTCCGGCATCATCCCCCAGGAATTGGTGGGCATCGACGCCGTTCTCAAGGATGCAGCGCACGCTGCGTCCGAGGTGACGACACTGCCATCTGTCCGCCGTGTGGTGCTGGTGGGCAATAAGATTTCACCGGGCAACCCCGTGGTCAAAGCCGACGGCACCGTGGTGCGCACGTTGTGGGGAGAGTTGGCCTGGCAGTTGGGCGGTAGACCAGCGTTTGAGCGCATCCGCGCCGACGACGAAAAGGCCACCAGCCCCGGCGACGTGCTGCGCGAACTCATGAACACCTACGGCCCCTGCCTCATCCTCATCGACGAGTGGGTGGCCTACGCCCGCCAGCTTCACGACCAGAGCACCCTGCCCGGCGGCAGTTTCGAGACCCATTTCACCTTCGCCCAGGCCCTCACCGAGTCGGCCAAGCTCGCCAAACAGTGTCTGCTCGTCATCAGCCTCCCCGCCTCCGACACGGCAGGCTCGCCGCATACCCAGGCCGACGATGTGGAGGTTGGCGGTGAACGGGGCCGCGCCGCCCTGGACCGGCTGCGCAACGCCGTGGGCCGTGTGGAATCGTCCTGGCGACCGGCCAGCGCCGAGGAAGGCTTTGAGATCGTGCGCCGTCGCCTCTTTGAACCGCTGGTCGAGCAGACGCAGTTCGTCGCCCGCGACACCGTGGGGCGCGCCTTCTTCGACCTCTACCGCACGCAGGGGCAGGAGTTCCCGCCCGAAGCGCGTGACGCCGAATACGAAAAACGACTGCGCGCCGCCTATCCCATCCACCCGGAAGTCTTCGACCGGCTCTACGGCGACTGGTCCACGCTGGTGAAGTTCCAGCGCACGCGTGGCGTGCTGCGGCTGATGGCGGCGGTGATCCACAGTCTGTGGGAGAAGGGCGACCGCAACCCGCTGATCATGCCCGCCAACATCCCCATCGACGATCCCCGCGTGCAGTTCGAGCTAACGCGCTATCTTTCGGACAACTGGGTACCGGTCATCGAGAAGGATGTGGACGGTCCCAACGCCCTGCCCCTGCGTCTGGACGGCGAGGTGCCCAACCTGGGCAAGTTCGCCGCCAGCCGCCGTGTGGCGCGCACCATCTACCTGGGGTCCGCGCCCACCGCTACCGCAGCCAACCGCGGCATTGAGGATCGGCAGGTGAAACTGGGCTGCGTCATGCCCGGCGAGTCCCCCGCCCTCTTTGGCGACGCCCTGCGCCGTCTGGCCACCGCCGCCACCTATCTCTACCAGGATGGTCCTCGCTACTGGTATTCGACCCAGCCCACCGTGACCAAGCTGGCCGAAGACCGCGCCGACGAATTGCGCCGCAAACCCGACGCGGTGGTGGAGGAAGTAAACCGTCGTCTGCACCTCGATCTGCGCCAGCGCGGCGATTTCCGGCGCATCCACATCCTGCCCCAATCGGGCGCCGATGTCCCCGACGATCTGGACGCACGGCTGGTGGTGCTGGGCATCGACCATCCTTATCGCAGGGATGCCAACAACGCCGCGCAGACCGCAGCGACCGCCATCCTGGAATCGCGGGGCAACACCCCGCGTCTCTTCCGCAACACGCTGGTCTTCCTTGCCATCGACCAGACCCGCCTGCAAGACCTGGACGAAGCCGTACGCCGCTATCTGGCGTGGAAGTCCATCCTGAGCGAGCGGGAGGAACTTGACCTCACCGCCCATCAAGTGAAGCAGGCGGAGACGCAGTTGGCCGCGGCGGATGGGGCGGTCGTCGCCCGTCTGCCCGAAGCCTACCAGTGGCTGCTCTCCCCCATCCAGACCTCGCCGCAGTCGCCCATCACCTGGCAGACGGCGCGCCTCACCGGTCAGGATGCCCTGGCTGTGCGCGTCAGCAAGAAGCTGCGCAACGACGAGTTGTTGGTCCCCAAGTTGGCCGGCACCCAACTGCGCCGCGAACTGGATCGCATTCCCCTCTGGCGCGGTAACCATGTGAACGTCAAGCAACTGGCCCACGACTTTGCCAGCTACCTCTACCTGCCCCGGCTGCTCTCCCCCGCCGTCCTCGCCGACGCCGTGAATGATGGCCTGGGGCTGCTGCTCTGGCACCACGAATCCTTCGCCTACGCCGACAGCGTCGACGAGGCGCAGGCGCGCTACCTGGGCCTGCGCTGCGGGGAGCGTGTTGCTATCAACGAACAGAGCCTGGCCGGCCTGCTCGTGCGTCCTGACGTCGCCCAACGCCAGCGCGAGGCCGATGAACGCCCCAAGGTCCAACCAACGGAAGGTGCCGTCGTCAATCCGCCGCCTGTGCCTCACGGCGGCAGCAATAGCGGCAGCAAGCCTGGTGGTAAACCGGTGATCGACCCACCGCCGCCACAACCGCCCGTAGCGAATCCACAACCTACACGGTTCTATGGAAGCGTCGAGCTCGACTCGACCCGTGTTGGACGCGATGCCGGGCAGATCGCCACGGAACTCATCGCCCACCTAACCGGTCTTATCGGGGCCAAGGTCAAGGTCACGTTGGAGATCGAAGCGGAGATTCCAACCGGCGTCCCCGACCACGTCGTGCGCATCGTCACCGAGAACGGGCGTCAGTTGAAGTTC
>JAPKMV010000380.1 GCA_026645635.1 Caldilineaceae bacterium | reverse complement strand
GCTGTTGCTGCGGATACAGCCCCTTCGATGGCGATCCCCATGGCCGGGTCGCCGATGATGTGATAGGTCGCCAGGTTCTCCAGGAATGCGCCGCCGCCTGCTGTGTAGAGTTCGGCCAACCCGGCCAGGGCAGCCAGCCCGATGGGACGCACGCCCTCAGCGACCACCGCGCGCAGGAAGCCGCGATTCATGTGATCATGGCCGTCGACCACGCTCAACCCGCTCGACGCCCAACTGGCAATGGCGCCGCCGCCATCTTTGCGCAGCATTACCTCGCTCAACGCCGCGCCGGTCGTGGCCGGGCTGTGAAAGAAGCCGGTGTAGCAGGTCATGTCGAGCATGACCGGCAGCCGCGCCCCGTTGCTGAGGCTCGCAACGTCGCTGGCGCGGAAGATCGGGGGGCTGCCCGCCCAGGTCGCTGGCGCAGCGTGACCGATGTAGTTCACGAGCACGCGTCCCTCGTTGAGCGCTGCCACGATTGCGGTCGTCATGGAAACGCCGGTGGTGTAGGGCGCATAGGGCGGGTCTGGCAGCGCACAGTGTGCAAAGGTGGCTGGGTTGCAGAGGTTCAGGTAGATGCGCTGCTTCGTCAGCGCATACGGCGCCAACACGGGATCGTTGACGATGGCATCTGAGAGCGCCCAGAAATTGCCCGCGGGATCGACGGCGCCGTTGCTCTGAAAGGCGTTGTCGGTGACGAAGGTGAGGGACGAGCGCCAGGCGCCGGGCGGTGGATTCTGCTCGTAGGCAAGGATCTTGGCGACCATCTGCTCGGTTTCGACGACGCTGACGGCGGGCAGGCGGCCGATGGCCATGTCGGGCAGGGTGTTGAGCGGCCCAAAGGTGACCAGCAGGTTGTCGGCGGCGGTCTCGCCGATCCATGGGTCGACCATGCGCAGATAGGGCGGGAGCAGGTTGGTGTTGGGTGCGGTCACGAGGTTGCCCGAGCAGCCAGCGGCCAGACAGTGACCCTTGGGGTCGTAGTGCCCATCGCCCACCAGCAGGACGTAGCTGGGCGCGGGGGCCGGCCAGTGATGGTAGGTGTGGGCGAGAAAGTCGTGGAGCGCCTGGGGATCGGGCACGCCGCCGCGCGGTGGGCGGCCAGGGGCGCGACGGCAGCAAGCAGGCTGGGGTGGGCGATAATGACATAGTCTGCGCCGGCGGCGGACGCACGGATGTCGCGCACGGTGGCGCGGGTGATGGCGGTGGGGGTGCGCCGCGCTGCCGGCGCCAGCAGGTAGTAGGTGCGCAGGCTGTCGGTCTGGTCGCTGAACTGGACGGTGCAGGGGCAGGGACTGGCGGCGCTCAGACCGGTGAGCTGGACAGGATTGTGCGGTGCGGTGATGTCGAAGACGCGCACGGCCGCGTCGGTGAAGCCGCTTGCCTGAAAGCGCCAGTCGCCAGCACCTGCCGTGCGCAGCGTGAGCGCATCGCCGCTGGCGCGCGCGCTTTGGGTGGTGGTCAGCACAAAGTGGTCGACCAGCACGGCGCTGTTGGTGGCGGTGGCGTCGGTCACGCTGATCACGTTGGCGCCGACGACCAGCAGTCCTTCGGGCACGGTGAGCAGCGGGTTGTGGAGACCGTAGCCGGCCCAGTTGGCGTCGCTGAGCCGCATCCCGTTCAGAGTAACCTGGGTGCGATGGCCGAAGTCGCTCATGCCGGCCAGGGTTGCCTGGAGGGTGGCGGCGCCGAGCACCGGCGTCTCCAGGGTGAAGGTGTAGTGCTGGGTGCGCGGAAACGCGGGGCTGTACGAAGTCAGCAGATGCCAAAACCAGTGCTCGTAGCCTTCGACACGGGGGCTTTGGGGGCGATACTGGAGATTCCGTTCCAGGCGCAGGGCGACGGTGGCGGTGGTCTGCAAAGTGGCGCCGGGCGCCGGTGTGCGGGTGGCCATGCGCAGACCGGGGGCGCCGCCGAAGGTGAGCCAGTAGACGTTGTCGGTGGCGTACTTGGAGACAATGCCCTGCCCCCAGAACTCGATCACATCGTCCTGGTCGCAGAAGAGGCTGTGGTTGTGGTTGGTGAGGAGCAGCGACAGCTCTGCGCCGTCGATGCCGCCCGCCAGGATGCGCACCGTGGCCAGTTCCACCGCGGTGGCGCCTGCACCGGCCAGGTCGGCGCAGGTGATGCCGTAGAGGCCATCGCCAGGCACGCTGACCCGATACCACGACTCCAGGCCAAAGGAGCGCCTCTCGAAGGTGCTGCTCGGTGCGGGCGGCATCGGTGACGCTGGTGGCGTGCGCCAGCCCCGCGCCACGTTGTAGTTGAGCAGCGCCTGCTGGAAGACCTGTTCATAGGGACCGGCAGGCGTCACCGGACTGGCGCGGCGCAGCGGCGTTGCGCCTGCGGTGTAAGTCACTTCCACGCGCAGCCGCGTGTAGTGGCGCACCTCCCCCGTCAGCGGATTGACCTGGAGCGGGAAGAGTTCGAGGCGCGTCACCGCCTGGCCGCGCCAGTCGTCCACGGCACCGACGGTCGCGGGTGTTGCGGGCCACCAGGCGCTGCGGGCATAGGTGGCGGCGTCCGGCGTGAACACCTGGCCGCCGGGTTGGGGCAGCGCCTGGCTGAGGTCATCGACGACGGTGGTGGTTGGCGCAGGGAGGATGGGCGCCGGCAGGAGGCCAGTCACCACCTCGCTCTCCAGCACGCGCACACTCACCCGTGCGCCAGGCGGTGCGCCGAGGAGGGTGGCGTAGACGGGCAGTTGCGGCTGGCCGGGCTGCCCCGTGCTGGGCAGGTCGGGCACAGACAGCGCGGCATAGGCTGCGCCGTCGTGGGGGACCAGCTCCGCCGTGTACGCCGGTGCGACCAGTTCGATTACCGTGCGCGTGCTACCGCTCGCCAGCACCGTGGCGGTGGCCGTGGCCGGCGGCGGCGCAGGTTGCGCCGCCGCTTGCTCTCTACTGTTCCAGACCATCGCAGCCAGCGCGATGGCAACGGCGAACATCGCCAGCAAGAAACGTTGCATCGGTATCAGTCGTGAACCCGGTCCAGCCTGTTGCGCCGCCGTGCGTCACTGTATCTATCGCTGTAATCGCCGATTTCCCGCTGGCTTGCTGGATCCCGCACTTATGGCCTACCGAAACACCCCCGGCAGAAACACCCGCGTACTTTCCGCGCCGTAGATCACCGCAGGACCGTGGCGCACTGCGCTGCCATCGCTGCGCAGCGCGTCCAGCCAATAGAAGATGGCGCCGTCGGTTGCGCGCGGCAGCCAGTCGTCGAAGAGATAGTTGAATCCGGAAGGTGTTTCCGCTCCCTGCGCCCAAACCGGCTCCGCCGTGATCCGGTCGCCAGGACCAACGCTGTCGCTGCTGCGGTAAAGGTGGAAACCGTAGACTCCGACCTCACTCACCGTGTCCCACGCCAGGCGCACGCGATCAGGCTGCGCCTGTGCGCTGAACTGGCTTACAGTGACCGCAGTGGGGGTGTTGGTGCCAACGCCCACCAATGGCGTTCCTTCCAATTGAAGTAAGGTCGGCAGTGAGTCGTTGGTGATCGTGAAGACCATCGTATTCGCTGGCGGCAGGTTGTTGTAAACCACACCATCCACTTGCATCCAGACACCGTTGTCGCACCAAAGAAGTTTGTGCTGTGCGGCATTGGTGGTGTCGGTGTAGCGAATTGTGACCACGATGGCATCGACGCCGACCGCTGATTCTACGTGCACATCGACGAAGGGTGAGACTATCTTGTTGCCCGGCGAAGAAGGACAGGGATTGGCAGAGAATTCGCTCCAGCCCATCGTCGGCGTTCCTTCGCCGATCTTCACGATCTCGATGTGATTGTCGACAATGTTGCCCACAGTAAAGGTGCCGCTGTCGCTGACTTGAGTCTGCCCGGCGCTCACCAGGGGTTGACCCGAATGCGCCGCCACGTTGACCAAAACGGTGTCGGTGAGCGCGGCCAGGCTGGCAAGTGTGGCTCGAATCTCGGCGACTTCGGGAGTGCCAGGCGCGTTGTAGGTGACGACAGCGACGCCGCTGCCATCAGTCACTCCGCTCGGGCTGCTCAGGTTGCCGTCGCCGTTAATTTTTGTGAAGTTGATCGTCCGTCCTGACTCGGCTGGGCGCAACTGGGCGCTGATGACAACGGAGCTGTTGACGCTGATACCAGGCTGGGCGGCGTAGGCGTCGAGCGCCACAACCTTGACAGCGGTGCTGGCGGTGGCATTGGTGAGGCCGTTGGTGGCTGTGACATGGGCTGTGTAGTTGCCCGCAACCGGATAGGCGTAGGATGGTGTCGCGCCTGTTCCGCTCGCGCCGTTGCCAAAGGTCCAGGCATAGCTCAGCCCAGGCCAGCCGCTGATCGTAGCGGTGAAGAGCGTGGCGCTGCCCAGCGGCGTTGGGCTGGAGTTTTCAGCGCCTAAGCCGGTGATGGGAGCAACCGCGAAGTTGGCGACCAATGTGCGATCACCTGTCGCATTGAAGCTGTATACTACAGTGTTTGCTGCTTCGCTGCCGCCCTCGCTCCAGTTGACAAAGGCGTAGCCGGCGTTCGCTGTCGCCGTAACTGCCACCGTCGCGCCGTGGCTGTAGACGCCGCCGCCCGCCACAGCACCGCCGGCCGCCGGCTCTGCCGACAGCGCAACCGTGT
>JAPKMV010000037.1 GCA_026645635.1 Caldilineaceae bacterium | reverse complement strand
TCGTCCAGCACCACGGGCCTGTATCCTTGATGTTCAATGCGGTTGCTTGGGATGATGTCCAGGGGCAGCCGCTGGCGGAAATGGTGTTCGACGCGTTCTTTGCGCCCGTGCAGGTGGGTCTGACGACCTGGTTCCACACAGGAACGGCACTCGCCAAACACATGGCCCAGCATGGCGGCGGTGCGATCCTGGGGATCACAGCCAACGCCGGTCGCCAGCCGTTTGGCGGCGTGGGCGGGTTCGGGGTGGCGTGCGCCGCGGTGGAACACTTTCTCCGGCAGTTGGCGGTCGAGCATGGCCCGGCGCAGGTGCGGGTCTGTTGGGTGCGCTCGCCAGGATCGCCTGACGCCCCCGGGGTGCGTGAGGCCTGGCAACTCTATGGGGCCGAAAAAGGCCTGAGCTTCGAGGAGGTCCATCGCGAGTTCGCCAGGGATGTGCCCTTGCGCCAGGTCACGCCGTTGGCGCAGATCGCCAATGCTGCCGTGCTGCTGGCGAGCGACCTTGCCGCCGGCATGACCGCAACCATGGCCAATGCGACGAGCGGCGCACAGGTCGACTAGCGGCGACATGACCAGGCGCATAGGGCGGAGTCGCGGTGTCATGGCAACGGTCAATCGTCGTCAAGCCCCAGCTGTAGAGCGAGATGCCATCTCGCTCGCCTGGCTTAGCCTGGCTGTGCGAGATGCCATCTCGCACTACGCACGGCTATTCCCGATAAACTCTACTGGATTCAGAAGGGGTGCTGATTGAGAATGCGCAAAATCATTGGCGGTGTCTTTCAGTCTCTCGACGGAGTCATGCAGGCTCCTGGCCGGCCGGAAGAGGATCGCGCCGGCGGGTTCGACCTTGGTGGCTGGACGGGGGCGTTCACGGATGAGACGACGCGCGCGGCCGTGGTTGGGCTGCTCCTCGGCGCGCCGTATGACCTGCTGCTGGGGCGAAAGACCTACGAAATCTTCGCCGCGTACTGGCCCTACGCACCTGAGGGCAACCCCATCGCCGCCAGGTTCAATGCCGCCGCCAAGTATGTCCTCACGCATGGCGCTGGCGCGTTCGACTGGCACAACAGCCACAGGCTGCCCGGAATCGCTGCGGTCAAGGAGTTGAAGACCACCGCTGGCCCGGATCTGCTGATCCAGGGCAGCACGACGCTCTATCCGCAACTGCTTGGCGCCGGTCTCATCGATGAGCTGCTGATCCAGACATTCCCGATCGTGCTTGGCAGAGGCAAACGGCTCTTCGGCGCAAGTACACCCTTGCTCGGCATGAGACTTGTGCGCAGCGTTGTTTCGACAACCGGCGTCGTGATTGCGACTTATGCGCCTGCGGACCAGCTCCCCACCTTCGCGCCGGAACCGCCCAACCCCAGCGATTTAGAACTGAAACGTCGCGCGCGTGTTCAGCGTGAAGGTTGAACCTCGTTGGCGATGGTGCGAGTCGGCGTCTTGGCGTTCCGGCGTCCTTTGCACGCAGCCACGTGGCGCAGAGGGAGTTGAAGCATGGCGCAAGCATCCAGCCATTTCGCGCTGACCCTGGAGTCGCTCCGCGTCTTGGGGGGCTGGGCCGCGGACTGCGCCGAACGGGCGCTGGCGATCTTCGAGCAGCACGCTCCGGCTGACCCCCGCCCCCGCGCCGCGCTCGCCGGCATCCGCGAGTTTGCCGCCGGGGGGAAACGCACGGCGCAACTGCGCACCCTGTCCCTGGCGGCGTTTGCCGCAGCACGCGCAGTGGGCGATCCGGCGGCATCCGCAGCCGCCCGCGCCGCGGGGCTGGCCGCGTCCAGCGCCTACACGCATCCGCTGGCGGATGTCCAGCAAACGAAGCACATTGTCGGCCCGGCGGCCTACGCCGCGTTGGCCTGCGCGCTGGATCACCCCGACGACCCCGGCCGCGGTGACGCCGAGGTGCGCTGGGCGATCGCCCATGCCCCCGCCGCCGTGTGCGCGATCTTGCAGCAGATGCCCGCGCGTTCAGCGGGCAAAAGCCGCCTGGACGCGCTCCTGTACGCGCTGGATGGCGGCATCCGCGGCCGGACGCCAACAGCACAATAGACCGCGGCTTTGGCGGTTACACCTACACGGAGTTCACAGAGGCTGCACGGAGTTTACAGAGAGAACACGGAGTGTAGACCTCTGCTGTCTCTCTGTGTACTCCGTGTCTTCTCGGCGGACTCTGTGTATTGGCGGATTGAGCGGTTTTGTGCAGATAGAATCAACAAACAGCGAGAAGAAACAGGCTTTCGATGAACATCACTGCAATTCTCGGCACGTTCGGAACGATCCTCGGGTTGATCCGCGCGCTGCCGCAACTTGTCAGACTCCTGCGCGCCCGGGAAGCCTTTGGCGTTTCCGTGGACACCGCCGCCACGAGCGCCATCGGCAGTTTCGGCTGGGTCGCGTATGGTGTGATGACCGACCAATTCTTCTTCAGCCTCTCCAGCGGCTTGACCGGTTTTATCTTCACCCTGATCACGCTGTTTGCCTTGCGCTTCGGGCGCAAAGTTGCGGAGTTCAAGGTGGCGCCCGTCTGGCTCGTCGTGCTGCTCCTGGCCTGGTTCTTCGCCGGCACAAACGGGCTGGGCGCGGTGCTGGCGATCAGCGTCCTGGTGGCGAATCTTCCGCAGCTCTGGCTGGCGTATCGAGAAAGTAACCTGACCGACCTCTCCCTGGGCACCTGGTCGATTTCGACGGTCGAGGGGCTGACCTGGCTGACCTATGCGCTGCTCCGCCAGGATTTTGCCATCATCGTCTCCGCTTTCTTCCAGGCGCTGACCAGCGGGCTGATTGTAGCGATCAAACTGGCGCGGCAGGCAGGAATTCAGCGCCAGGCAGGGTAGCCGTGCGAATTGTCTGTGACGCGAGGGTAATTCGTGCAAGCCGTGCAATGTTTGTAACCGTTCAGGCAGTTGAAATAGAACGCGGATGACGCGGATTCGGCAGATTTCCGCGGATTGGATCAGCGCAAATTCGCCCAATCCGCGTCATCCGCGTTCTATTCCAAGCCAAAGTTGGGCACAGTCTGAACAGTCACAAAAAACAAACCTGGATTCTTGCAGAATCCAGGTTTGTCGAACAACGATGCGCCACGCTGCCGCTATTCAGCGGGGGCTGGCGGCGGCTCAGCTTCGGCTGGGGCCTCTACTACTTCACGCGCCGCCAACAGTTCCCGCGCCTGTTCGATCCAGGAATCGTACTTGGGGCGCAGGGGCGGCTTCGGCTGACAGATTTCGTTCAGTTGCTCCGGCGTCAACTCGGCCAGTTGCGCATAGGTCGTGATGCCGGCATTGTAAAGCCGCCGCTCCATCACCTTGCCAATGCCCTTGATCGGCTCGAAGTCATCGTACTCGCCGCGCTCCCACAGGTAGCCGACGCTGCCGCTCTCCACCGCAATCTGGCGGGCGCTGCCGCGCACTTCATTGAAGTTCATCCCCATCAACTGCAGCTCGTTGAGCTTCAGAATCTGCGCCAGATCTTCGTCGGGGACAAAGGCCAGTTCCCAGTGGGTGCCCACGTCGGCGTCGTTCAGCCGGTCGGCGTAGGTCTTGCCGATGTGGGTCACGTCGGTCAGGTTCTCCGGCAGACGCACCGTCTTGGGGATGACCTGCTCTTCGAGCGCACTGCTGGCAGCCGTAGCCTTGAAGCCCGACCACTTGTTGAGCTTCTGCACCAGGCCGGCCAGGAAGGGGGACTTGCGCTGCCACTGCGCCTCGAAGTCGAGCTGGCGGCGCATACCGATGAGTTGGCTTTCCTGGTCTTGCAGTTTGGCCTGGGCCTCTTCCAACTGGTGTTGCAGCGTCTCCTCCACGCTGGCCTTCTCGGCGTCGAGCGCAGCCAGTTTGGCCTGCATCTCTTCGATCTGGCTGCTGGTCGCTGTGAAGTCGGCCTCTTGCGCTGCGGTGCGCGTCTGGAGTTCGGCCTGAGCAGCGGTGGCCGCTGCCAGTTCCTGCTGCAGTTGCTCGATCTGAGCGTCGGCATCCTTGAGGGCCGCGCGCTTGGTGCGGACGGAGTGAACCACGGCCGTGGCGCCGCCGGCGACCAGACCGGCCTTGACCAGCCGGTTCACCGCCTCGTCTGCCTGTTCGTCGTCGTCAGCGTCCACCGCCGCGCCCAGCGCGTCCAGTTCGCCGCCAATCGCATCGATGCTGGCGCGCAGACCCTCGCGTTCGGCAGTGGCCGCGTCCAACTCAGCCTGAAGATCGGCGACTTGCTGTGTCAGCGCCTCGATCTGCGCACCGCCGGCTTCCAGGTTCTGCTTGATCTGGTCGCGGTCGAGTTCGGCAGCCTGCAGTTGTGCGGTCAGGTCGGTGACCTGCTGCTCTAGCTCAGCGATGCGCGCCGTACCCGCTTCGATAGCGGCGCGGCGGCGCGCCAGGAGCACGCCAAGACCGCCGATGCCGGCGAGAATCGCTGCGGGTCCTGCAACTGCCGTGTTATCGTCGGCTGCAGCTTCGGTGAGTGGCGCATCTTCTGCGGGCGCAGCATCCTCTGCGGCCGGTTCCTCCTCCGCCTCTGCCCCCAACGCCATCACCTGCTGGCCGATCTCTTGGAGGCTGTTTTCCAGTTCCGCTTTGGCCGCCTCGGCTGCCGCGAGTTGGGCGGCCAGGTCGCTGACCTGGGCGCTGGTCGCGTCGAACTCGCTGCTGCGCGTGGTCAGGTCCTGCTGCAAAGCGCTGACCGTCGCCTCAGCCGCGCTGAGGGCCGCCGCCTTGTGCTCGACAAGCGCAATCACCGCCGCGGCATTGTCTTCCAACTGCGCAATCAGCGGTTTGGGCGCGGGCGCAGCAACTTCCACTTCCGGCGCCGCTTCGGGTGCATCAGCCGCTTCGGGCGTCTCGGCCGCTTCGGGCGTCGGTGTGGCATAGCTGGTCGCAATGGCGCCAAGCTGGTCGGCCACCGCCTGCAGTTGGCGCTCGAACTTGGCGCGCGCCATGCCCGCCATCTCCATGTCCGCTTCAAGCGTGCTGGCGCGCAGGCTGAGGGCGTCGAACTGGACACTGCGTTTGCTGAATTCGCCTTCCAGATTGGCGTAGGAGGTTGTGGCTGCCGCCAGCGTCTGCTCTTTCTCTGCCAGGCCGGCGTCCAACTGGAGTTTCGCATCGTTCAGCGCGGCCAGATTCGCCTGCTTGCTGGCAAATAGCGCGCCGATGGCTGCGATAGCCGCGGCCACAGCATCGACTGCCGGCGATTGTTCGGCGGCCGGCGCGGCGTCTGTTTCGCTCGCAGCCTCGTCACCGGTGACGGCCTCCTCTGCAACCGCTTCCGCCGCATCGGCCGCGGCCTCCGGCGCCGCCTCAGCCGCTGCCGGCGCTTCCGGCTCGACGTACTGCGCCAACAGATCGCTCAACTGGGCATGGTAGCCGCTGATGCGCTGCCGGAAGCCGTCTTGCTCGGCAAGGGCGGCGGTGAGGCTGGCCTGCAGGGTGTCGAGCTGCTGCCCGGCGTCGGCCAGCGCAGCGTCTTTGTCGGCCAGCGTGGCGGTCAGGGCATTCTCTTCCTCGTTGACGGCGTCCAACTGATCGCCCAGGGTGTTGAGGCGGTCGCCAGCGTCGGCCAGCTTGCGCTGCTGCGCCGCAACCACATCGCGGATGCGCGCCACACTGGCGCCCAGCAGCGCCAACGCATTGGGCGACGCAACCGGGGCTTCCGGTGCGCTCTCGTCGGCTGCGGCAGCGGTCTCCTCGACAGCAGGCGCGGCATCGGCGACCGGCGCAGCCGCCAGCGCAGGCTCGTCGGCAACAGGAGCATCAGCAGCAGCTTCGACAACGGTCTCGGCAGCCTGCTCAGCCACCGGCTCGGCGACTGTCTCGACGGCTGGCTCTGCTGCCGGGAGCGGTTCCTCCACCGGCGTGAACTGGTCGGCCAATGCAGCCAGTTCGGCGGCAATCTGGCGCACCTGCTCCTCAAGCTGGCTGCGCTCGCCGTTCAGCAGTTCCAGATCGGTTTCGAGGCTGCTGGTGTGCAGGCTCAGCGCATCGTACTTGACGCTGCGATCGTTGTACTCGGTTTGCAGGGTGGCAAGCTGTGTGTTGGCGTCGGCCAGCCCGCTCGTCAGGTTCGCCTGTTCGGCAACGAGGCCGTTGACGCGTTCGTTCTTGCGGCCGATGAGCGACGTAGCCAGCGCAACGCCGGCTGCCAGCCGCTTGAGCACGCCTTCGGCGGGTGACGCCGGGGCCTCCTCGACCGGAGCTGCCTCAACTGTGGCCGCATCAACTGGCGCAGCTTCTGCCTCAGCCGATGCTTCCGCTTCGACCGGCGCCGCGTCTGGTGCAGCTTCCGCTTCGGCGGGGGCGTCCTCATCGCTGCGCAACGCTTCCAGCGCATCGCCGATGCCGGCCAGACGCGCCAGCAGCGCGTCCAGTGTCCCGCGCTCGGCTTGCAGTTGGCTCTCCAGATCGCCGTTCGTGGCGGTGGCGGCGTTGTAGCGCGTCCACAGATCCTCGAACTGTGCCTGCAATTCCGCGGCCACGGTGTCTTCAGCCGCGTCGGCGGGAGTCTCGTCGCCGAGATCGGCCGCCGGCTCTTCCATGCGCGTGGCGATCATCGTCGGCACGAGGGCAGCCGCGGCCAGCCGGGCGGAGACCGACTCATACTCGCGGTTGCGCTTCTCCAGCGACGCGGCCAGGTCGGCGCCCATCGCCGTCAAAATGCCGAGACTGCGGCGCAGATAGTCATTTTCGTTCACGGCGTCGGCGACGGCAATGTCCCGCTCGTGGAGGGCATTGACAACTGCATCGGGCTTGCCCGCCAGCGCTGCGTATTCCTCGCGGCGCGCCGGGGTCAACTGGGGTCGCATCAGGGCTACGACCGCCGTCCGCGCCGCCGCCGCCCGTGTGAGATCAAGCTCGCGCGTCATTGCGTCGAGTTTGGTCGTCAGTTCGTTGATCTTCTTCAGCGAGGTCTGCTCGCCCACCTCAGCTTCCGCAATCGCTTCCTCGGCGACAACGGCGGCTTCTTCGGCTTCGGCAGCCATCACCGCCACCGTCTCCAGTTGCCGCGTCAACTCCGTGGTGCGGGTGCGGGCGCCGGCCCACGCGCCGCTGATGTGCCCCAGCTCGGTGCGCAGGCGCAGGAGTTCGCCCGCGTTGTCGCGCAGACTGTCGCGCGCCGCGGCGGCTTCGGCGCTGACCGCCGCCAACTGCGCAGTGGCGGCCGCCAGGGCTGTATCAGTGTTGGTTTTTTCAGCGCTGAGTCCAGCGAGGTCGGCCTGGAGTTTGGCGACCTGCGCCTCGGTCTTGGTGATGGTGCGGTCACGGTCGTCGAGCTTACGCTGAAGCTGCTGGCCATTGGCCTGGCAATCCTCCAGCGCACGCTTCGGCCCACTCCGCCCGGCAATCCAGGAAATCAGGAAGCCGAGCAGGAAGGCGCCGAATAAGTATGCAAACATTGTGTTGTCCATCGGTGATCTGCTCCCTCAGTGACAGCCCCGCCGTAGGGCAAGGACTTATCCGGCGGCCTGTTGCGACTTAACTGCGGCAAGTTGATTCGAGAGATCGACGATGCGCGCGTTGGCAGCGGTCAGGGCATCATCTTTCATCTTCATCATGGTGGAAGTGAGGACAGCCATCTCGCCGGCCACATCGCCGCGGGCGCGCTGCAGACGATCTTCCAACTCGTTCTTGAGCATGCCCAGCCGCTTGACATCGCCGCGCAGACCGTCCAACTCTGTGGTGGCTGCGGTCAGCGCAGTCTCGCGCTCTTCCAGCACCCGCTGCAGATTGGTGATGCGCTGGTAGGCTTCGCTGAGTGCGGCTTCCTTGGTACCCATGCTCTGGATCGCGTCGCCGGACTTGACCTTGAGCGCAGCAAGTTCGGCCACCGCTTCGTCGCGGGCCGTGGAGAGTTCGACCAGCCGGGCATTGGCGCTTTCGAGCGCAGCGCGCAGGCCGTCCATCTCGGCGCCGACGGCGGCAGTGGTGACGGCGGCCTCTTCCTGCATTTGGGCCAGACGCGCCTGCGCCTCCCCCATGCGAGTCTCCACATCGCCGATCAGCGCGGCCTTCTCTTCGGCGGCCTTTTGCAGGTCGCTTTGCGCCGAGCCAAGCTGCTCGCGCACGCCGGCCAGGCTGCTCTCGGCATTGTTGAGATTGGTCTTGAGCGAGTCAACCTGCTTGCGCGCGTCGGCCAGGTCCCGTTCAGCCTTGCGGTTCTTGGACTCCATTTCGGCGATGCGTGCTTCCAACTCGGCATTCTTGCGCCGCGGCGACAAACCGGTGAAAAGCCAACCCAGGATGAAACCGAGGATCAGCACCACCAACAGCGGTATCCAGTTGGCGGTAATCCATTCAACACTCAACCATTCCATACAAAAATCCTCCAGTTTTGATTCGGGTTTGCGAAACAGACAGAATGAAGGCGCAAGATGATCTGCGCCGCCAAATATACAAGGACAAACGTATGAGCAACGTGCATTACTGGCCATTCCATTATAGGCATTTTCATATCGTTGCCAAGTGGCGCAGTCAGTGCAAGATGGATATTGTAGGGCAGACAGCGTCCGGGCGCCGTGCACTTCCATTATAGCAGGCGCAAACGGCTATAATGCACGGAATCAGCGTAAATTTTGGGGTGATTTTGGGGGTGATTTGGGGGCAACATGGATAACGACAGCGGCGCAGAGACGCGCTTACACGCCAAGGCGCAGGCTGTCTATGCGCTGCTCAAACAGCACTATGGCGTACCTGTGTTCAGCGGCTGCGCTGACCCGATGGAAGAGCTGATCGCCACGATCTTGAGCGCCAACACCAACGACGTCAACAGCGGGCGAGCGTTTGACCAGCTTCAAACGGCTTTCGGCGGCGACTGGGATGCCGTGCGCACCGCGCCGTTGGCGGCGATTCAGGCGGCGATTCGCCCGGCGGGCATGTACAATCAGAAGGCGCCGGCCATCGTCGCCACGCTGGAGCGGGTCAAGGCGACGCGCGGGGACTACGACCTGCGCTTTCTCGCCGCGCTGCCGGTGGATGAGGCCATGGCCTTTCTCACCAGTCTGCCCGGCGTCGGCCACAAGACAGCCAGCATCGTGCTGCTCTTCTGCTTCAACCGCCCGGCGTTTCCGGTCGACACCCACATTCAGCGCATTTCCCAGCGGCTGGGCATCAGCCGACGCCGTGCCGCGCCCGACAAGATCAAGGCGATCTGGGAAGGGCTGATGGCGCCGGAGACCTTCTATCCGCTGCACATCGACCTGATCCAGCACGGACGGCGCACCTGTCAGGCGCAGACGCCGCGCTGCGAGCTCTGTCCGCTCCAGGCGCTGTGTGACCACTATCAGCGCGTGGGAGAGTGGGCGGTGACAGGTGAGGGATGACAAAAAACCAGACCGCAAGCGGTCTGGTTTGATGGTGCTGATTGGCGGGTACTGGTAATCGGGCTGTTTACGCGTTCTGCATCTGCGCCAGGCGGCTGGTGCGGCGTGCAGCGTTGTTGGGGTGAATGACACCCTTGCTGGCGGCCTTGGCCAGGGCAATTTCTGCCTTCTTCACCAACTCCGCAGCATTCGGATCTCCGCTGGCCACGGCGATGCGCGCTTTCTTCACGGCCGTGCGGGCCGCGCTGCGATAGACGCGATTGGAAGCGGCGCGCTTCTGCGCCTGTCGGTTTCGCTTTTCGGCTGACTTGATATTTGCCATTTTGGATTCTGCTCCCCAGAGAACGTCGTTTTGTCTTCCCGACCGCACGACATAGTTTGTCGCGCCGCCATGTTCTGCTTTTCCTACACTGATGCAGCACACACTGTGCAGCCATCAGAAATTTGCGTCAACAATCCTGTAGTATAGGTGATCGAACTACGTTTGTCGAATCAGCGCGCTGGCGAAAACAAGTTACTTGTGGAGCCAGAGATTCCCGTATTCGTCAGCGCAGCCCTGCGACCCGCGCCTGCTCCTCGCTGATGATGTCGGCCATGGCATCTTCCACATAGGGATACGCCAGCCAGACCGAGGCAAAGCCAAAAAGCGCGCCGGTGACGGTGCGCAGGAACCAGTTGCTCTCGCGCCAGCCGATCAACTGCGTGCCGCCGTCGATGGCAATGGGAATCAGAAAGAGCAAGTAGTATTTGAAGGGCAGCGGGCGCATGCGGTTGCGCACCAGGCCATAGAGCACGCCGGTCACGAAAACCGCGGCATAAATGGCGACATCGCGCTGGCAGAGCGCCACCTTCCAACCGACTTCCGGGCTGCCGATAAAGCTGCGCTGGGCAAAGAGATTGGCGCTGTCGCTCATGCCGCCGGCAATCAGTTCCGCCTCTTGCGGGACGAAAGTCGGCCCGAACAGAAAATAGCTGTGGTCGGGCAACTGATGGCAGAGATAGGAATAGAGCAGGTAGATGACCTGGGCCTGCGCCGTCCAGTCGATCTCCATGAAGATCGCAGCCAGGAAGGGCGTCGCCACGTAGATGAGCCAGGCCAGGTTGAAGAAGATCAGCCAGTGGCGGGCAAAGCCGATCACGAAGTTGGTCGCCTGCGCGGTGGCGCGGCTGGGTGGCAGGCTGGACGGCGGCTGCGGTGCGGGCGTCGTCATGCCGGCGCCTCCGCCCTGTGTGCGGCGCGCAGCGCAGCGTCCAGCTCATCCCAGTGATGGGGCGGATAGCGCAGCGGGCCACCGTCGATTTCCAATACGGGAATCAGCAGGGCGAAGCGCGCCAGGTCGTCCGCATCCTCTTCGATGTTGCGTTCGACGAGCGTAAATCCTAGCGTTGCCTGGAACTCAGCCAGGTCGCGACGCAGCTCGGTGCAGAGCACGCAGCTAGGCCGCGTGTAGAGGATGACCTGCATCGCGTCTAGGCGGCCGGCGGCCGGCTGCCCACAGCAGCGCCGCTGAGAAAGCCAATGTAGGCGGGCACCAGCGGCAGCACACAGGGGCTGAGAAAGCTGATGATCCCGGCGAAGAAGGCCAGACCCGCCATTGTCAGCCCGCTGGCTGCCAGCAAGCTGTCGCCGGCGCCGGTGGTGGCCGAAACCCACTCTTCCGCGGCAAAGACCCAATCGTTCAGGAAGATGAACTGCGTCGTCAACTGCGCCAGGCTGTCCGACCAGAGCAGATAGGCCACGTAGAGCATGAAGATGCCGCTGATGATGCTGACGATGCCGGCGTAGCGGTTGAGCTTGCGCAGCCCCTGGCTGATGCTGCTGAACATGGCGCCGGTGATCAGAAAGGGAATACCCAAGCCGAGGCTGTAGACCAACAGCAGCCCGGCGCCTTGCAATGCCGTCTGGCTGTCGCCCGCTAGAAAGAGGATGCTGGCCAGGATCGGGCCGATGCACGGCACCCAGCCGGCGGCAAAGCTGATCCCCAGCAGCGAACTTGAAAAATAGCCCCACTTGCGGTTGACCTGGTGCATGTCGGCGACCCGCTTTTCGGTGTAGAGCAGCCGGTTGGGGATTTCGAGCAGGCTGACCAGCGCCTCCGCGGCCGGGTTCGTGGCCAGGTTCACCCGGGCCGAGATCCGCCCAACCAGCCAGCGGAAGAAGCCCAACGTGGCGAGGCCGAAGATCACCAGCATGATCGCGCCCAGCTTTTGCAGCAATTCGAGCACCTCGCGGTTGAGGTTGCGGCCCAACAGCCCCGCCGCCGACCCCATGAGGGTGAAAATGAGGGTGAAGCCCAGCACGAAGAAGACAGCGTGGGCGAAGACCGCCCAGCGGTTCACTTTCTCCGGCTGGGGCTTTCCAGCCGTTACGGCGGCGCCAGCCGGCTGGCTTTGGAGCAGTTCAGCCATGACGAACATCCTTTCCCGCGGCAGACAGATTGATTGCGCCTGCCGTCAATCAGCAACCATCTGCTACGACCGCTTGGCCGCGATCTCTTCCTGCAAACTCGTGATTTCGGCCTCGACGCGGCGCTGACGCAGCCCCAGGTAGATCAAGTAGAGCGTCACCAACAGCCAGACAACCGCAAACCCCATGAATAGATAGAACATCTCAGGCTACTTCCTCTCGTAGCTCGGCCAGCTCATCTTCCATACGCAAGAGCCGCCAGCGGATGATCAGGAGCGCGCTGAAGAGCACGCTGAATGCAATCATGCTAAAGGTGAGCGTCTGCCGCATCGACTCGCCGATGATGTCGAAGCCGCCCTGGGCATCGGCGTTGTTGTCGCCGAAGACTACCGGGTGGATCGAGCGGAACCAGCGGGCGCTGAAGTAGGTGAGCGGCACACTCAAAAACGCCAGGATGGCGTAGACGCTGCTAAAGGTCGCGCGCGTGCGCCGGTTGTCGATGCCCTGGCGGAAGAGCAGGTAGGCGATGTAGATCAGCACCGTGATTGTCGATGCGGTCAGCCGCGGGTCCCAGGTCCAGTAGGTGTTCCAGGTAGGCTTGGCCCAGAACATGCCGGTAAAGATCGTGCCGAGGCCAAAGATCGTGCCGACCTCGATCGACGCCTGCGCCACGCGATCCCAGTCCAGGTCGCGCTTGACCAGGTAGACGATGCTGCCGACCACGGACATCAGGAAACCCGCCAGCGCACCGATGTTGCATCCCATGTGCACATAGAAGATGCGTTGGGCAAGCTGTTCGTCGCCGGCCAGGTTGGTGGCATCGCGAGCGTAGAGCAGTGACATCCACATCACCGCCATCATCGCACCCATCGCCACCACGCCGAGCACCACCTGCAAAATGTCCAGGCCGCCCACCCGCTTGCGCGGCGCTACAGTCGTTGCCATGTTCACACCTCCTCGAGAATGATGTCGAACAACAGATACGCCACCACCAGAAAGACCAGGTCGAAACCGGCGAGAATGCCCAGCCAGTTGTTTACACTGCTCAGGCTGCGCGCGTCGATGGCAGTCGCCGTGAGCGCCACGCCCGCCACGAAAACCGGCACCATCACCGGCAGCAGCAGGATCGGCAGCATACTCTCGCGCGCCCGCGTCGTCGCGGTCAATGCGGCGAAGATGGTGCCGACGCTCACGTAGCCGAGCGTGCCCAGCGCCACCGCCAGGAAAATCAACGGCTGGAGCATGTTCACGTCGAAGACAAAGAACATGATCAGCAGGATGACAAAGCCGGTGGCCAACGTGAAAACGAAATTCGCCAGCACCTTGCCGAAATAGATGGCGCTGCGGTCCATCGGCGCCATCAGCAGCGCGGGCAGCGTCCCCCGGTCCATTTCGGCGCCAAAGCTGCGGTTCAGCCCCAGCACCCCGCCAAAAAGGATGATGACCCACAGCACGCCCGGCGCCACCATCGCTGCATCCGGCACCCGCAGGTCGAAGGCCATGCCAAAGATGATCACGGCCAGCACGCTGAACATGGTCATCGTGCTGAAGACTTCGCGGCCGCGCAGTTCGGCGCGCAGGTCTTTCATGGCG
>JAPKMV010000379.1 GCA_026645635.1 Caldilineaceae bacterium | reverse complement strand
TCCTGGCTCGCCTGCTGGAAGATGAAATCGAACGCCGCGCCCAGAAGCAGCTGGCCTTGCGCACGCGCCGCGCCACAGTCAACACGGCCAAGACGCTGGAGAACTACGACTTCGCCTTCAACCCGACGGTGAAGCGGGCGCAGGTGCTCCAGTTGGCGAGTTGTGACTACATCCGTCAGAAGCAGAACGTCCTCGTCTGCGGACCGACCGGCGTCGGGAAAAGCCACCTGGCCCAGGCGTTGGGGCATGAGGCGCTGCGCCAGGGCTTCGATGTGCTCTTCGTCAACGCCCACAAGATGCTCCAGCATCTGCACGGGGGCCGCGCCGACGGCTCGCTCGACAAGCGCCTCCAGGTCTACCTGCGTCCTGACCTGCTCATCCTGGATGACTTCGGCCTCAAGCCGTTGGCGGCGCCGGCGCCGGAAGACCTCTATGATGTCATCAACGAGCGCTACGAGTGGGGCAGCATCATGCTCACCAGCAACCGCGCCCCGGCCGAGTGGCCTGCTCTCTTCGGCAACCCGTTGCTGGCATCCGCGGCTCTCGACCGGCTCACACACCATGCCGAGATGCTCGTCATCACCGGCCAGAGCTTCCGCGCCCAGGGCCGTGTCCGTCTGGAACAGGAGGTGCTCAGCCCCTGACCACGCCGGGGTCATCCCAGCCAAACTGCGCTCCAGCTCAGAAATCAAAGAGCAGGGGGTGTCCTGCTCCCATCATTCCTCGCCATCGCACCGGCAGCGTAGCACATGGGGCGGTCTGGTCAAGGGTCACGATGAACCGGAATCTGGCTGGCCGGGAATACTGCCCCCGACCAGCCAGATTCCGGCCCTTGACCAGACCGCTGCCCGTGTGCTCCTTGCCCGACAGCGATGGCGAGGGATGACGGGAGCAGGGAAGGAAAAGCGTGCGATGCGGGCGCATCGATGACATGCATCAAACGACTGTCGTATTGTGGACGGGGTCAACCAACCATGACCCCAGTGGAGTCTCGTCGGGCTGGTTGCGGCAACGAATCACGCTGGCATCAGTGGTGTAGCGTTGCTGCAAATTGGTGGTGCAGTGTTGGTGCAAAGTAGCCGCTTTTGCCACCGCGCGTCACGCACCAAAAGTGGTGCAGCGTTGCTGCAAATTGGTGGTGCAGTTGCGGGTGCAAATTGACAACACATCGTCGCCCGCAGCGGAATCTTGACCGATCCGATCTCTGGAAATGCATCACCGGTCGGTGTGAATTCGACCGCGGTCGTCACCGTCGCTACGAGCGGCGCCAGCACATAATCCGCAGGGTGGGTCTGGATGAAATTGGCGAGTTTCTCAATCTTCCCCGGATCGAGCGCCGGACGCGGTGGCCAATTTGTCGGCGCCTGCACACTGTCAAACAGGAAGATGCGCGGCGCCAGGTGGAGCGGGCAAAGCAGGATGAAGTAGTCGTGTTCGCCCTGGCGGCCGCGCAAGGCGGGAAAGGTGTAGTAGCTGTTGTTCATGCGGTCACCCCTGAAAATTCACGGTTTGCGGCAAGTGTGCGCAAGTGATTGGTTGCTGCGATTATACGCCCTGTTGCCAGCCAAATACAGGCGTCGGCGGTGTTACGCCCAACACTGATTCGCACAGAACCGTGTGCCCGCGCGAGGGGATATCCGAGCGCCATGATCACATGCGACGGCGCCACGCTCGCCGACGTACACGCCGACCCCGTGGCGATCGCCACGTCGGGCAACTGTACGATCAGCGCCCGGCTCTCCACGCCGGGGATGGAGACGTTGAGCGTGTGCGGCAGCCGCTGCGTCGGATGGCCGTTGCGTTCCACATCGCCTAGCTCCGCCTGCAAGCACGCCAGCATCGCCTCCGTCCAGGCGCGGAAGCGCATGTCCTCGGCCGCCATCTCTTTCTGCGCAAGCGCCGCGGCCGCGCCCAAGCCGACGATACCCGGTGTGTTGAGCGTGCCGGAGCGGATGCCCTTCTCATGCCCGCCCCCGTAAAAGATCGGCTCCAGCAGCACACGCGGGTTGCTGCGCCGCCGGTAGAGCGCGCCGATCCCTTTGGGGCCATAGACCTTGTGCGCCGAGATCGACAGCAGGTCGATGTGCATGGCCTGCACGTCGACCTGCACATGGCCAAACGCCTGCGCCGCATCGCTGTGAAAGAGCACGCCATGTTCCCGCGCAATCGCGCCGATCTCCGCCAGCGGCGCCAGCGTGCCGATCTCGTTGTTGGCCGCCATGATCGAGATAAGGATGGTTCGTGGCGTGATTGCCCGTCGCACTGCGTCCGGGTCCACCAGCCCGTATTGATCGACTGGCAGGTAGGTGACGCGCTTGCCCAGCTTCTCCAGCCGCTGGCAGGGGTCGAGCACGGCCTTGTGCTCGGTGACACAGGTGATGATGTGGTCGCCCTTGCCTGCGTACTTTTCGGCCACGCCCAGCAGCGCGATGTTGTCCGACTCGGTGGCGCCGCTGGTGAAGATGATCTCGTTGGGTGACGCGTTGATCAGCGCCGCGACCTGCGCCCGCGCCTTGTCCACCGCCCGCTTTGCCTCCAGCCCGAACTCATGGTCGTTGCTGGCCGCGTTGCCGAAGACCTCGGTGAAGTAGGGCAGCATGATCTCCAGCACCCGCGGGTCCACCGGCGTGGTGGCGTTGTAGTCGAGATAAATGCGTTGACTGGTCATGGTGTGATCCTGGCAAAAGCGAAAGAAAAGTCAATTGTGAATTGTGAACCGTCAATTGTGAATTGTGAAGTCCCCCGCCCCACCCAATCTCCAATCTCCAATCTCCAATCTCTCAATCTCTCAATCTCTTAATCTCCCAATCCCTCCACCTCCCCCGCTCTCTCATACACCTCCCGCGGCAGCAGCAGCGCCAGGTCGTTGAGGTCGCGCACGCGCTTGTAGAGCAGCAGCACGCCGCGGTCGATGTGCGCCTTGAACTGGACAGCCAACTGCTCCTCGTCCAGCCCATCGCGGTGGCAGCGCTCGCGCAGCAGCGCCACGAAGAGGCTGTCCCATGCGCCGGTGAGCGTGTGGCGGTCGATCTCGCGGTCGCTCTCCTTGCCGTAATCCGCCGGGTCGGGCACCGTCGGGTCGTTGAGCGACAGGCAAAAGCCGATGCGGCAGAGGATGTTGGGCGTCAAGCCCGTGCGCCCCTTGAGCTGGCTCAGCCGCTGCGAGGCTTCTTCACTGACGCGGAGCCGGGTGAGTTTCATGGGGGATCACTGCCTAACGCAAAGACGCAGAGACGCAAAGGCGCAGAGCGTGAGCGGAAGATCGCGTGTGTGGGCGTATTTTGACGCAAAGGCGCGGGGACGCAGAGATGCGCAGAGGAATACACGGAGAGCCTGGCGCATGGCTTTCTCTGCGTTTTCTCTGCCTCTCTGCGTCTCTGCGTCAAAGTGACGCAGACTTCAGCCAAGTGTCCGCCCTTTCTCTTTGCGCCTCTGCCCCTTTGCGTCTTTGCGTTTCTCATTGTCTGCTGCTCACCGTATCTTCAAACAGCGTCAGATTCGGCATCACCACCGCCGGTGTCTCCACCGTGTGGGTGGTGGCGCCGGTGGCCGGGTCGTATTCCATGTGATAGACGCGCGCGATCACCGGCGCCAGCCGTTTGAGCGCGGCGGCGTCGAGCTCGGCGTCGGTGGCCAGCACGATCACCTGATGGCTGGCCCGCGGCAGAAAGTCGTGCAGCATACTCTGGCGGTGCTGGCTGTCCAGGCGGCTCAGCGGCGTGTCGATAATGACCGGCGTGGCGCGGCCGGAGAGTTCACGCAGCGCCCAGAGCAGCGCAATCGCCAGCAGTTGGTTCTCGCCCGCGGAGAGGCTGGCCCGCGTAAAGGTGTGGCCGGCGCGGTGCAGCGTCATACCCAGCGTGGCCGGGTCGATGGTGATGCGGTCCAGAAAGGCGTGTTTGCGGCACAACTGGTTGAAGTGGCTCACCAGGGCGTGCTCCAGCAGCGCTACTTTGCGCTGCGTCAGCGCCCGCTTGTACTGGTCGAGCACTTGCTGCGTGCGCGTCGCCAGTTGGCTGCGCTGCGCAGTCGCGGCGATCTGGTCGAGCGCGGCGCGGGCGCGGCGTAGGGCGTGTTCGTTTTGCTCGACGGCGTGGGCCAGACTGCGCTGTTCATCGGCCAGCCTGGTCTGCGTCTGTTCCAACGCAACGGACTGGCGCAGCAGGTCGTGCAGTGTCTCCACCAGCGGCGCCAGCGTGGCATCGTCCGGGACGCGGGCCAGGTCGGCCGCAATCGCCGCGCGCGCCGCCTGCCGGGCTTCGATCATCCGGATCAGCCGGCTGAAGGCCAGCGGCGCCGCCTCCAGCGCTTGCTCGATCCAGTGGGCAAGTTGCGCCTGCTCCTTGTCGGAGACGTGGAGAATTACCTCCGTGGCTGCCACCGCAGGGCCGGGCGTGGCCATGCGCAGGCTATCCACCACCTGGCGCAGCAGCCGCTCCCGCACCGGCAGCGCCACCTGCGCCGCCTCATCGGCCAGAAGGCGGCATCGCCGACCAGGTCGTGGAGCACCCGCTCCTGGCGCGCCAGCAGTTGGCGCGCTGTTTCCTGGGCGTGGAAGGTGCGCTCCACTTCCAGCCGGGCACGCACCGCGTGGAGCATCTGCG
>JAPKMV010000378.1 GCA_026645635.1 Caldilineaceae bacterium | reverse complement strand
CCCGTCGTGCGCGGTGCGAACCAGGTCGTCGGCCAGGTCGGGTTGGTGCGCTCGTCCAGCGTCTCATGGACGCTGTCAGGCAGTTCCACCGTCCAGCCCTCGGCGATCTGCAGCGCCGGCCCCAGCCCCTGCACCAGGTTGACGCGGATCATCGTCACCGGCATGCCGCCGCGGGTGCGGAAGCGCGTCGACCAGCCGCCGCCGCGGAAGTAGCCCAGGTCGCTGGCGTGCCAGGTCGTGGCCTGGAGACAGGCGTTGGCTTCGTCGGGCGTGATTTCCCAGTAGGGCTTCATGGCCGGCTCGCCGTTGCGCGTCTGCTGCCCCGTGCCGTCGATGGTCGCCGGCCCGGAGTTGATCAGGTGGAGGATGCCGCCCGCAGCGCGTCCCTCAAGTTGGTAGCCGGTGACGCGCTTGACCGCATCCGGGCTCCAGTAGGTGCGCACATCGGCGAAGATGGCGGCCGCGTCGGTGAGCAGGTGAATAAAGAGCATCGAGATGCCGTTGAGCGCGTCGTTCTCCGTCGCCACGATGTACGGCGGGCGGATGCCGTTCCAGTCAAAGGAAGAAGTGAGGATCGCCTCGAGGAAGTCGCCGTTGGGCAGGTGGTCGGTCCACTGGCGCTGGCCCTGGAAACCGGAGGCGATGGCGTTGCGCCCGTGCGCTTCCTCGCCGAAGCCCAGTTCCTTGAGCTTGGGGTTGCCGATCATCAGGTCGCGGGCGATTAGCGCCATCTTGACCGACTTGGCCCAGTCTTCATCTTTCTGGGCGCGGCTGCGCTGCTTCTCCGCCGGGTTGTAGTCCTTGCCTTCGGGACAGTTGGCGCGCACCCAGCTATAGGCCAGCTCGAACTCCTCCCGGTCGTAGATGCCCTCTTCCATGCGCCGTACGAACTCCACCATGTCGATGGTCTCGACGCGCAGGCCAAGCCAGCGCTCCAGGAAGTCGTGGTTGACGATGGAGCCGCCGATGCCCATGCTCACGCCGCCCATGCTCAGGTAGGACTTGCCGCGCATCGACGCCACGGCCAGGCCAGCCTTGGCAAAGCGCAGCAACTTGGCCTGCACGTCGGCGGGGATGGTCGTGTCGCCGCCGTCCTGCACGTCGCGACCGTAGATGTTGAAGACCGGCAGCCCCTTCTGGTTGTGCGCGGCGGAGACGGCGGCGAGGTAGACCGCGCCCGGCCGCTCGGTGCCGTTGAAGCCCCAGACAGCCTTGGGCAGGTGCGGATCCATGTCCATCGTCTCGGAGCCGTAGCACCAGCAGGGCGTGACGGTGAGCGAGACGCCCACGCCCTCGCGGCGGAACTTCTCGGCGCAGGCCGCAGCTTCGGCCACGCCGCCGATGGTGCTGTCGGCGATCACGCACTCGACCGGCAGGCCGTTGTAGTGGCGCAGGTTGTCGCTGAGGAACGCGGCCACGTTGCGCGCCATCGTCATCGTCTGGTTTTCCAGCCCTTCGCGCACGCCGCCGAGCCGGCCGTCGATGGTGGGGCGGATGCCGATCTTGGGCATAGCGCCGATGAGGTGGTTGGTTGGTGGGTTCATTTTCATGGCATTGCTCCGATTCTATTTTGGAAAAGAGGATTCTATCTTCTAAAACTGTATCACAACCTACAGTTTGCGATTGTAACACACTATGGCTGTGCATCCTGCTTGACAAAGCGCGCAGTCAACACGGCGAGGAACCACTCCAGGCTGTAGCGCGCGCCGTGCGCCTCCCAGACCTTGAGCAGCAGTTCGAGGGCCACCACTGCGGCCAGACCCGCGACGAGCGCGGCCCAGATGCCCAGCAGGTCGAAGACGCGATACGTGCCGGTGAACACATAGACGAGCGCCAGCGTCCAGCCGATCAGCAGATAGTGGAGGAAGTAGAAGGTAAGCGAAAAGCGGCTCGTGCGGTTGTAGAGGGTGGTCAGGAAGCCGGTGCGCTCTCCGGTGTCGGGGCGCACATCGTACCAGTAATAGAGGATGTTGAAGACCACGAACATCACGCCCACCTGGCAAAGCAAGAGCGTGAACGAATCGGGGTAGAAGCTCAGCGGCGCCAGATATTCGGTCACGACCGCCGCGGCCGGACGCCCGCGGCCAACCCACGCGCCGACCAGCCCCAGCAGGACGAACAGGAAGCCCAGGAGCGTCAGATAAGGCAGGTCGCGGCGATAGCGCCCGGCAATGATGCGCCGCCCCAGGACAAAGCCGAGCAGCGGGAAGGCGAGCCACGGGAAGACAGGGAATTCGCCCGCCAGGAGAAAGCCGCGCAGCACCGCGTCCCACTGCCAGACAATCGGGATTTCGCCCTGCAGCATGACGAACAGCCCCGGCGCGACGTCACTGATGACCGGCGTGGGCATGAAGCCTGCGCCCCAGACCACGGCTGGGTCGACCAGCGAACGCAGCCAGGGTGTAAGCACGGCGACGCCAGCACTCGTCAGGAGAATCAGCCACGAGGGCAGGAAGCGGCAGAAGTAAAGTACGAGGGTGGCAAAGCCGATCAGCGTGAGGATGTCCCACTGCCAGATGTGATGCGGCCCCCAGGTCAGCGCCAGCATGAGCAGCCCGACGGCGAAAATGTAGCCCGCGCGCAGCGCAGCCTTCTTGAACAGATACGGCGCGTCGGCGTCAGGCGTCTTGGCGGCGGACAAGACCTGGCTGATGCCCACCATCGTCAGGAAGCCGGCGGCGCCAAAGTCGGCCAGCAGGTCGTTGAGGATGAAATAGGGCCAGGTGTACATGGCGCCTTCATCGCCCAAGTAGATCACAAAATGGATGAGGACCATGGCCATGAGCGCAAAGCCGCGCAAGACATCCACCGAGCGGACCCGCTTGATCGCATCCATCGCTCGCTCCTGATCTAGACATGGCTCACGCAGAGACGCAAAGGCGCACAAGAGTTACAGCGTGTTCGGCGCCAGGCAGGCATGGGGCCTGATGTGCGTCCGCACAGTCGTGCTGGCATTGCTCCGCTGCTGCGGTTCAGCCAAATCTGCTGCTGTTGCGATTCGATTATATCACGATGGGACGGCGCGGGCGCGCTGAATGTGCGGGGGGAGATACAGGCGCGATGCAGCGAAGGCGCCGCACTTGTTCGTGTGCGTGGGTTTGCCGGTCATTCCCCAGCCAGCTTGAGCACCGCAGTACGCGTGTGGCGCGCCAGGCGAAAGCGCAAAGCCTGAAGTTGATCGAGTACGGGGGTCAAGACGGGCACCAAACCGGCCTGCTTCGCATCCAATAACAGACCGAGTGTCCCCGTCAGCCGTAGACCGAGTGTCTCAGCAAATTGCCGGGCGAGGGCATCATCCAAAACGACAGTAGCCTGCGGCGTCTCCAGCGCCAGCATCAGCACTTCTGTTTCACCAGGGCCAAGATCAGTCACCAGGGGCACGGAGATGTGCCCCTGGGGTGTTCGCACCAACACCCAATCCAGTTCATCCAGATCGGGCAGGTCCACACCCCTGGCTTTGCCTTCCTCGATTTCTGCGACGACAGCAGGGGGCACCGTGAGCTGCCCTACGATGTCTCGCATTACGTCAAGTAGCCCGAGTTGGTGAAGATACTGAAGCGGAGACGTATTGCAGATGATCTCAGACAAGACGTGCCTCGCGTCGCAACTGGTCCTCGGTCAACTGAAAGGTGTCGATGCCGTAATCTGCCAGGTGAGCCAGAAACACGGTGCGCGGCACACCGGCCAGGCGAGCGGCTGCGCCCGAAGAAAGGCGCCCCATCTCGTAGTACTTCATCGCCGCTGCCATGCGGAGGCTGCTGGCAAACTCATCATGATTGAGCTTTAGCGCCAGCAGACTCTCTTGCGGCACATCGTTTAGCATCACATCCATCGTTCTGGACATAGTCATCTCCAGCACATCGGGAGTTTTCTTCCCACACCCCAAAAACGCGCGCACATGGCACCAGTATAGACAGCCCGCGCCCGCCCGTCAAACGAGATCCCCCCCAGGCCGTGCAGCGTTTGAGATCGCGCAGTTTAGCAATCAGGGCGTCCTCAATCTCTATTTCAAACACATGGCGGGCGCTCAGACACTGGGGTTGCGGGCCGGTCGGGCAGGTAGTGAATGAGCATGCATGTTACACCGCAGACGCGGTGCAGGCAAAAGGCGGGGCAGTCACTCCTCAATCACCTCCACGCCCAGCCGCTTCAACTCCTCCAGGTGGTCGCGCATGGCCTGGAGTTGCTCTGGCGGGTGCCCCTGCCAATCCAGGACCTCGCCCGTGACCCGCAGCGGCTCCCGGGTGCGGTAGGACTTGGTCGGGTTGCCCGGAAACCGCTTGTCGGTCAAGTTGGGGTCGTCTTCGATGGGGCCGGTCGGCTCTACGATGTAGATGCGGCCGGGTGCGTCGCCGACGGCAAGTTCCGCGCCCCAGGTAGCCGCATCCAGCGTGGCGGTCAGATAGACAAAGGCCGCCGGCTTGCGCTGGCCGTAGTTGGAACTGTAGCCCGGCGCGATCAAGTCGCCAGGTTTCAGATCGGCCTTTGTGCCGTGGTAGAACTGCTGCAAATTCAGGTCGTCATTGGCGGTCATTGGTCTGCTCCTGATAGTGGCCGGTTGGGTCGATGCACGATGCTTCCGGCAATCGCAGCCGGTGTTGCATTCACGGACAAG
>JAPKMV010000377.1 GCA_026645635.1 Caldilineaceae bacterium | reverse complement strand
TCCTGTTGGTGCAGGACGGCCAGATCGCCTACGCCAGGGAATTCGGCCTGGCCGACCTGGCGCAGCAGACGCCCGTGGATGTGCAATCCAGCCTGTGGCGGGTGATGTCCCTCTCCAAGCCGGTGACCGCCGTCGCCGTCATGCAGTTGGTCGAGCAAGGCAAGCTCGATCTCCACGCCGACGCCAACACCTACCTGCGCAGCTATCGGCTGCCGGAGGCGTTCGGCCAGCCCATCACCGCGGACCAGCTCCTCACCCACAGCGCCGGGCTGGACTGGGACCTGGATGACATCGGCACGGCTGCGGCCACCCCAGCGGATCTGGTGGGCAACGCCCGCTTCCTCAACGACCACCCGCCGGCCAGGATCATGCCGCCCGGCCAGCAAACGTTCTACAGCAACGCCGCCTTCAACCTTGCCGGCCAGATGGTGGAAGACGTCAGCGGCATCCCCTTCGCCGAGTATGTCGACCGCAATATCTTCCAACCCTTGGGCATGACGCGCAGCAGCTTTGTGCAGCCGCCGCCCCAGCCCGACGGTCTGGTGACCGGCTATGAGTTCGACGGCGAGCGTCACCAGCCGGCGCCGCTGCCCCTGTGGCAGGATCCGCCTTCGCGCTCCATGACCGCCACCGCGCCGGACATGGCTCGCTTCATGCAGGCGCTGCTGGGCGGCGGCAGCCCGATCCTCTCGGCGGATGCGGTGGCAACCTTGCTCGACACCCACTTCACCTATCGCGAAGGAACGCCCGGCGTCGCCTACGGCTGGGACGTGGTGACCCGGCCCGGCGTGGCGGCCGTCTGGAAAGATGGCGGCGCGGCGGGCGCGCTGAGCCGCATTGTGCTGCTGCCGGAAGAGAAGATCGGCTTCTTTCTGGCCTACAACCTGGACGACGGCTTTGGGCTGGGCAACGCGGTCATGGCCGAGTTTCTGGAGCGGCGCTTTCCCGTCGAGCCGCATTTGGCACCGCCTCCTGCGGGCGCGGCCGAACGGAGCCAGGCGCTGGCGGGCGTCTACCGGCTGACCGACTACTCGCGCCACACGATCGCCAAACTCCTGCGCCTGCCCTGGCCCGACTATCCGCAGGTCTCCGCCCAAGCAGACGGGCGGCTGCTGGTGCGCTTTGGGCCGGAGACGGCGTATGAACTGGTTGAAATTGCACCGAACTACTACCGCACCAGCGATGGCGAGGCGGACTATGTCTTCTGGGAGGAGGAGCCGGGTCAGCCAGCGGGCTTTGCAGTCGGCGCCTGGGTGACGGAGAAGGTGGCTTGGTACGATACCGGCCAGGCGCACATGTTGATGTTGGTCGCGTTTGCGGCAATCTTCCTGGGGAGCGCCGTGGCCGGAGCGGTCATCGGTCTGCGCCAGCCACAGGGCAGCCGGCTGGCTCGCCGCGGGCTGTGGCTGCTGACCGCGACGGCGGCATTGAACTTCACCTTTCTCGTCACCTTCTTCCTGGTCTTGCAGTGGGTTGTCAGCGGCGCTGCCGACGTCGACTTCAACATCGGGATGCCCATTTGGATGGCGGCGCTGGTCGCGCTGCCGTTGCTCACCACGGCGCTCACCGGCGGACTGATTGTTGTGGGTTTGCTTGGGTGGCGCCGGCATGAGTGGACGCGGCGCGGGTTGGCGCTCTACGGTTTATTCACCGCAGTCTGTCTACTCTTCATTCCCTGGCTGAACTATTGGAACCTGCTTGGTTTTCGCTGGTGAGCAACTCACCGCAAGCTCGAAACAGATTTCGTAACGTTTTCCAGATGCTGGCCGGCTATGCTCTTGTCCACAAGCAAAAGGAGAACCGCCATGCCAGAACTTACCACTCAAGAGCGCTTCAAGCGCGGCGCAGCCGACGCCGGCCGCTATTTCGATTTCATGGCCCAGTTCGTGGACTTTCAACCGGAACATGCCGAGGCCATCCGCGCCACCCGTTTCGTCGTCGAGAAGCATATTCCGGCTATCGTGGCCGACTTTTACAACCAGCTTCTCAGCTTCCCGGCGACGCGCAAGCTGTTCCTCGACAAACAGGGCAATATCGATCAGGTGTACCTGGCCATGCGTATGCAGCACCAGGCCACCTTCTGGCGCCGCACGGCCGCCGCGGTCTTCGACGAGGACTACGCGCGTTTCATCGACTATGTCGGCAGGGCGCACACCTCCCAGGGCGCCGATCCCAGCATCTACATTCCAGAGCGCTATGTCATGGGCATGGTGGGCTTCGTCCAGCAGCGCATCGGCGCGGCGCTGGATGCGGAGTTGCACGCTGTAGACCCCGACCTGGCCTTCCGCGCCATGCGCGGCTGGAATGCGCTGCTGATGGTGCTGCTGGAGTTGCTGTCGCGGGTCTACGGTGAAGGTCGCGAAGCCGAAACTTTCCAGGCGCCGGAGGCGATCGACGAGAAGCCTGTCCAGCAGTTGGCGCTGGAAACCTACGAGCGCAGCCTGGGCATGGCGCGGTCGGTGGAATACCGGGAGGTGTGCGCCGGCGCTGTGGCCGAGTTCGAGCGTGAGGGGCGCAAGGTCATCACTGCGGAGGGCTTATCCATCGGCGTTTTTTATGTCGAGGGCCCCGTATGCAAGGGGCCACTGACCGACGGGATCCTGACCTGCCCGTGGCACGGCTACCAGTATCGGCTGGCGACCGGCGAACTGCTCCTGGACCCGGATGCCAGGCTGCCCCGCTACCCAGTGGAAGTCCGCGGCGACCAGGTCTATCTGCGCATTCCGGTGTTGGTGCGCGACGCTGTAGACATCTCGCTGGCGGATCTGTTTGCCAGGGCCGATGCGCCGTCGCCGGAGCAGCCCGCGACCACCGCTTCGGCGCTCCACGAACTGGCAGCCAACGAGTTTCACCTTGCGGGGTTTGCACCGGGGCAGACCAAACTGGTTGCCGTGGACGGGGAGGACGTCGCCGTTTACAACGTGGATGGCGCGTTCTACGCCACGCACAACGCGTGCACCCATGCGGGCGCCCCGATGCACGATGGCGCCTTGAACGGCCCGACCGCGGTCTGTCCGTGGCACGGCTCCTGCTTCGACGTCAAGACCGGCGCGGTGCTGAAGGGGCCGGCGAAGATGCCGCTGCGCACGTACACCGTCGTGGTGGACGGTGACATCGGCCGTGTGGAAACGCCAGTTGGGGCGGCCGCATGATGCGCCAGCCAACTGTCCCAGCGGGCGCCGACAGCCCGGTTCCACCCCGCTGGCTTGCTCTCCTGCGCGGCGTGTGGCTGCTCTCGGCGCTGGCGCTGATGGCGCTCTTTGCAGCGGGCAGCGGCCATCGCTACCGGGAGTTGTCGCTGGCGTGCGTCGAACCGTGCGTGACGCTGGCGCTGACCCAGGCGGAAGTCGATATCATGCAAGAGGGCGCCGGCATGTCGCTGCCGCTGTATGCTGCGATCATGCTGGCCACAGAAACCTATCTGGCATTCGTTTTTTGTGCGCTGGCGGCACTGATTTTTTGGAGGCGATCCGACACGTGGCCGGGCCTGGTGGTCTCCTTCACCTTTCTTTTCCTGGGCTGCGTGTTCTTTGTCGACCAGGTGCGGGCATTGGCGCGCGTCTACCCGGAAGTCAGCAGACTGAGCGACCTGTTGACGCTGGCCTCGATCGTGCTGTTCATCCTGCTCTTTTTCATCTTCCCCGATGGCCGCTTTGTCCCGCGCTGGACCCGGTATCTTGCCCTGGCAGTATGCACGGTGGTCATCGCCGATATTGTCCTCGAACTGACTGACGTGCAGGCGGCCTCGGCGAGTCTGCTGGCCGTGGCCGTCGCCATGGTCAGCGCCGTCGTCGGGATTGGCGCGCAAATCTACCGCTATCGCCGGGTTTCGACGCCTACCCAGCGCCAGCAGACCAAGTGGGTCACCGCCGGTTTTGTCAGTTTGATTGTCATGGCCTGGCTGTGGGCCTGGTTTGTCGAACTTTTCCCGCTGCCGCCAGGCCCGCAGCGCATCGCCTTCAACCTCAGCCTGCCGGTGCAATATCTGTTGATCAGCCTGTTTCCTTTCTCGATTGTCCTGTCCATTCTGCGTTATCGTCTCTGGGACATCGACGTCATCATTCGCAAGACCCTGGTCTATTCCGCGTTGACTGTGCTGCTGGCGCTGCTCTTTTTCGGCAGTGTGATCTTGCTCCAGCGGCTCTTCGAGGCGGTGACCGGGCAGCAGTCGCAGATCGCCATCGTGTTTTCGACGCTGGCGATTGCCGCGCTCTTCAACCCGCTACGCACACGCGTCCAGGCGTGGATCGACCGGCGCTTTTACCGCAAGAAGTACGACGCGCAGCAGGTGCGCGCGTGGTGCAGGAGACGATGCAACCGGAGTCGGTGAGGGTATGGTTGCGCAAACAGGCATAATGGCGCCCAACCGGCAAACGATCTCCAAATGATGACCGGCTATGCTGTGGACACTCCCGCCCGCCATGCGCGGTAAGGCGGGAGACCGCTAAGCAAAGTCGGCAACGGAGAGAAGCAGCATGGCGAGACCTAGACATCTTGTGCACGAAGCCAAAGAACAGGAATACACGACCTTGCGCCAGCCCTGGCTGAACATCGCACGCGTGCTGTGGATCGTCTTGTCGGCCATTGCGCTGATCGCGTTGATCGCCAGTGCGGTGCTTGCCTGGGGCGCG
>JAPKMV010000376.1 GCA_026645635.1 Caldilineaceae bacterium | reverse complement strand
GCGCCGAGTTGCTGGTAGAATGCGGCGTAGGCAAGGCGCAGCAGGTCGGCGACATGGGGCGGGGCGGCGGCCCACTGCGCCGGGTCGAGCAGCGCCACCCGCGCCAGGTGGTGGCTGCCCACCAGTTGCGGCGCCACGACCAGGTTGTCGTAGCCGTGCGCGACTGCTGCCGGCGGTGCGGCAATCATCGCAACACGCTGGTCGCCCAGTTGGAGCGGCGTCTGTCGCACCGCGCTGCGCCCGACCTCCACCGCGCCATCCAGAAAGATCAGGTCGAAAGCATCGGCGTCGATGTCCAGATCGACCCACGGCGCATGGTGGCGTTCACCCAGCGCGATGGTCACACCCTGCGCACCAAATCGCACGCCGCGCACCAGGCTGAGCGTCGCGTCGGCGGCGGTGGCGGCGCTCTCCGGCCAGGTGCGGTCGAAGTCAGCCCAGGCCTTGGTGGCGCGGTCGGGATAGATGTAGGCAGCCGGGTTGCGCGTGGGCGCAATCTGCCCGGTGTTGATCTGCCAGATCGCCTGCCAGCGCGCGGGGTCGAAGATCGGGCCGCGGATGACCAGGCTAAGTTGGTCATAGAAACGGGCCAGGTCGGCGTCGCTGAGCTGGTTTTGTCCGGTGCGCAGCGTCCCCAGGTAACCGTCCGGGATGTGGCGGATCGGGTGGCCGATGCGCCAGGCCGGGTCGTAGATGGTGGGCAGCCGGGCGATCAGCGCGTCGGCCAGACCGCAATAGTCGACGATGTGGGTGTAGGGGCTGGCGAGAAAGCCGCGCATCCCAATGCCGCAGTGGTCGAAGAGCGCAGGATCGGGCGTCCCGGCGATGGCGCCGGCTGCGCGCAGACGGTTCTCGCGATTGGCCGGCAGCAGACCATAGCGTTGGTAGTAGTGGCCGCGTTCGTCGGCGATGCCCTTGCCGTCGACGGCGCCCACGGCGTAATCCGCCCGGCTGAGCCAGGGCGACTGCCCCGGATTGGCAACACCGAGCGCCACGGTCAGGATGAGCGCACCGGCCATCTGCCAGCGCGGCAGCGTCAGCAGCGGCTGGCGCGCCAGGATGGCTGCGCTGACCAACAGCGGCGCGCTGAAGAAGCGGCCGGCCATGAAGTCGCCGCCGATGCGCAGGACGTAGAGCAGGTAGAGGATGACGCCCACCGCCACCGCAGCCTGCCGCCAGGCGCGAGTCAGCCAGGGCAGCGTCACACCCGCGAGGATAGCGCCCAGGGTAAGCGGGTCCGCGCCGGCGCTGTGGAGAAAATAGTAGAAACCCTGTTCGAGCAGCGCAGCCAACGGCAGCCCGGTGTCGAGCTTCGCATAGTACGTATTGGGCAGCGGGAAACCGTAGTAGACGAGCGAAAAGCTCTCCCAGAGCAGCAGCGGCGTCATGCCCAGGGCGAGCACACCCAGTGCGCGGCGGCGACTCTGGCGGGGCGTGAGCGCGGCGTAGAGCAGCGGCGGCGCAAAGAGCAGCACGCTGTCCAGGCGGTTGACCGCGCCGAGCGCGGCGAGCAGACTCAGCCAAAAGAGCGTGCGCAGGGTGTGCGGCCGGCAGAAAAAGCGCCAGAGAAAGAGCGCCAGCAGCAGGTGGGTGAGTGCGTTTTCCAGCCCGGAGGTGCTGTAATCGACGTAGGCTTTGGAGAGCAGCAGCACGGCGCCCGCCAAGAGCGCGCTGCCCCAGTCGACGGCCAACTTGCCCACCACCAGATAAAAGGCGGCCAGCGAGATCACAATGGACGTAGCGATGGTCGAAAAGAAGTATTCGCGGGTGAGGGCGGTGACGCCTGTCAGCAGCAGCCACAGCGGGTGGGTGTACGCCTGGACGCGCTCGGTCACATTCCAGACCGGCCCAAAACCGGCCAGCCAGTTGTCCACCGTGCGCAGCGTAATGAAAGCGTCGTCGGCGAGCCAGGCGCTCTTCACCACCACCCAGCCAAAGGTCAACACCAGCAGCCAGGTTGTCAGGTGCTGCATACGCTGGGTCATGGTCGCAACGCCCATCGCCGCCAGCGCCCGCGGCGTTTGCTGCGTTCCTCGTCGGCGGCTTCGCTGCGCGCGCGCAGCAGCTCGCCATAGAGTTCCATGAGGCGCGCGGCCAGCTTGGCCGAGTCATGACGCGACGGTTTGGCCAGATCCACGATATCGCCCAGATGGAGTGTGTAGTCGGTTGGTTCATCAGGCGCAGGCACTGTCACCCACTGCGTGGTCGGTGAAGGGGCATGGTCGATGTCATAGTTGTCGTTGGCCAACACATCGGTGAAGGCGTCGCCCGCGTGCTCACGCAGCTTGCGCATGTGATCGGAGACCGTGTAACCGTCGGTTTCGCCCGGCTGGGTCACCACGTTGCAAATGTAGATGCGCGGCGCGGCCGCGGCGCGCATGGCCTCGCGGATGCCGTCCACCAGCAGGTTTGGGATAATGCTGGTGAAGAAACTGCCCGGCCCCGCCACGATCAGATCGGCCTGGAGAATGGCTTGGCAGCACGCGCCCGCGCACTCGCAGCACCTTGCTGCTTTCGGCGATGCCGGCCTCAAAACTGCCGGTCACTGCCGCCATCGTGCTGATGAACAAGTTGCCAAAGCTGTGACCTGCCAGTTCGTTGGGTGTCTCGCGGTTGCTGGGGCTGCTGTCCGGGAAGCGGTATTGAAAGAGCCGTTTCATCAGCCCTTCGGTGTCGCTCAGCGCGGCGATGTTGTTGCGGAAGTCGCCGGGCGGCAGTGTGCCCAGGCTTTGGCGCAGGCGCCCGCTGCTGCCGCCGTCGTCGGCCACGGTGACAATGGCGGTGATGTTGTCGGTGTACTGGCGCAGCCCGCGCAGCAGTTGCGGCATGCCGGTGCCGCCGCCGATGGCTACGATCCTAGGGCCGGCGCTGCGCCGCTGTCGCCGGATCAGCGTCTCCAGCATCTCGCGATTTTCGGGGCGGCGCAGATTCGGCAGAATGTGGGTGGACGTAAGGGTGTAGAGACGCCAGGCGCCGACTGCAATCAGACAGAGGCCAAAGAGGGCAAGCAGCAATCCGCGCTGCCAGAGCGGTAAAAAGTGCAGCGTGATCCAGTAGGCCATGCTTCTGAGGGGCGCAACGATCGACAGCGATTCGAGCGCCAAAAAGCCGCCGATGCCCAACAACACCACGCCCAGGATCGCAACCCCCAGCCATCGCTTGACGCCAATGCCGGGCAAGAGCAAAAGCAGCCACTCGTTGTCGATCCTGTCTGGTTGCCGCGGAGGCTGAATCATATGGTTACCATTGTACTCCGACAGACACAGTTGGCGAAGATTTCGCGCTGCGCTACAATGCATCCATGGCAGCAGCAGGCACAATCTCACTACTTTTGGCCGGCGCGGCGATCATCAGCGGCGTCGCCTACATCCTGGCGACCTATGGCGCCGCGCCCTGGCTGCGCTACACGCTCAAGCCGCTGACGACGCTGCTGATTCTGGCGCTGGCGTTGTCGTTCACCAATCCGATTTCGCCGCTCTATCGCACGTTGATCGCCATCGGCATCGCCTTTTCGCTGGCGGGCGACATCTTTTTGATGCTCCCGCAGAACACCTTTGTCTTCGGGCTGGTCAGTTTTCTCATCGCCCACCTCTTTTACATTTTTGCCTATCGCAGTGTCAGTGGCTTTCATTTCACCTGGTGGCTGGCGCTGCCCTATCTCCTCTACGGCTTTTTCATGATCTACCTGCTCTGGCCGCATGTGGGTGACTTGCGTATCCCGGTGATCATCTACGCCGCAGTGTTGATGATCATGGGGTGGCAGGCGGCTGAGCAGTGGTGGCAGGTGCGCGATACGAGCATGTTGCTGGCGATGATCGGCGCGATGCTCTTCATCCTGTCGGACACGACCCTGGCGTTGAACAAGTTTCGTGCGCCCGTGCCGCAGCGCGACCTCATCATCATGTCCACTTACTACAGCGCACAATTCTTGATCGCCTGGTCGGTCTACCGCTTTCCAAGATAATGCCCATGACAAATTCGACTCAGTTCCCGACGCCGCCCGCTGTTGCGACGACCCCGGCGCTTGACCAGGCCGGTGAAGCGCCCGAACCGCTGGCGCCGGTTCACCTCCCGCGCCGCGTGCGCGTCGAGCAGGCGATCCTGAACAACCCCTGGGTCGAACGCATCGGCCGCGAGGCTTTCGCTGCCTCGATGGGGATCTCACGTGGCCCGCATCAGGTCATCATCGAGCGCAACATCCCCGTGCTGATGCCCGACGGTGTGATCTTGATTGCCGACCGCTACGCACCGCAAGACGGCGGCCCGCGCCCGGTCATTATCATGCGCACACCGTACAACCGCGCCGGCAATGCGGTCATCGGCGGCATCTTCCCCTGGTATTTCGCCAGTTACGGCTACAACGTGTTGATCCAGGATGTGCGCGGGCGCTTTGCTTCGGGCGGCGAGTACGCGCCCTTTTTGCACGAGGCCGAAGATGGTGCAGCCACGGTAGCCTGGACCTTGCAGCAGCCGTGGTGTGACGGCGCAGTGGGGATGTGGGGCGCCAGCTATCTGGGGTACTGTCAGTGGTCGGCGGCGGCAAGTGCACCGCCGGGCAGCGTCAAGGCGCTGGCGCCGCTGATGACCAGCGCCTGGCTGATGCGCTACCCGGAGAACGGCTTCCCGCTGGA
>JAPKMV010000375.1 GCA_026645635.1 Caldilineaceae bacterium | reverse complement strand
TCGCCCCTCGCCCCTCGCAACTCCTCTCACCGCGGCGCGGGCACGCCGGCCACGATGCGGCGCAGCACGGTGTCGGCGTTCAGCCCTTCGATCTCCGCCTCCGGGCGCAGGATGATGCGGTGGCGGTAGACGGGCAGGATGACCTGCTTGACGTCGTCCGGTGTGACGAAGGCGCGGCCTTGCAGCGCGGCGTAGGTCTTGGCCGTGAGCAGCGAAGCAATGCTGGCGCGCGGGCTGCCGCCGAGCATCAGATCGGGGCTGCGCCGCGTCGCCGCCGCAATCTGCGTGATGTAGGCCAGGATGCCATCCTCCACGGTGACGCCGCGGATCTCGTCGCGCAGCGCGGGCAGGTCGGCGCTGGCCACCACCGGCTGCAACCCGGCGCGATCCAGATGATGCGCGTCGAAGCCGGTGTGATAACGGCGCACGATCTCCCGCTCCACCGCCTCGGGCGGATAGTCGACCACGACCTTGAAAAGGAAGCGGTCGAGCTGCGCCTCCGGCAGCGGGTAGGTGCCCTCGTACTCGATCGGATTCTGCGTCGCCAGCACCATGAACGGGTCGCCCAGGGGATAGCGCGTGCCTTCGATGGTGACCTGGCGCTCTTCCATCGCCTCCAGCAGCGCGGACTGGGTCTTGGCCGGCGCCCGGTTGATCTCGTCGGCCAGCACGATGCTGGTGAAGATCGGTCCTTGCTTCAGATAGAACTTGCCCTGGTTGATCTCGAAGACCTGGGTGCCGATCACGTCGCTGGGCATCAAGTCGGCGGTGAACTGGATGCGCCCAAAGCCGGCGTCCACCAGCCGCGCCAGCGTCTTGGCGATGAGTGTCTTCGCTACGCCGGGGACGCCCTCCAGCAGCACATGGCCGCCGGCGAGAAAGGCGACAAAAACCTGCTCAAAGACCTCTTCCTGGCCTACAATCACCTTGCCAGCCTCGGCCTTCATCTGGGCGTACACTTCCGGTAGTCTCACGTAACACCTCGTTTCTGATAGACCGCGGATTTGGCGGATTCGGCGGATGCTCGCGGATTCTTCTGTTGTTCATCCGCGTAAATCCGCCGCATCCGCCAAATCCGCGGTCTATCCCTATGTGCCAAACGTTTGCACTCCCTCTTGCCGCAGGATGTCGTCGATCTGCGCCGCCAACGTCACCAGCCGCTGATCGTCGAGCGCGGGGCGCAATTCCGCCAGGATGCCTTCAACCTGCGCCACTCTCTCCGGTGCAACGGCAGGCGTGACGCGACGCATTCGATCCACAAAGTCTGCATCCGGCAGGTCTGCGCTGACAGGCAGGCGCCGCGCCAGGCCGCGTTTCAGCCGCCGCCGCTGATACTCCACCAACTCCTGCGTCAACTGCGAACGCCGCGCCAGCGCGGCCAGCGCCCGCACATGCTCCGCTGCCTCGCGCCGCGGACGCTCCGCGGTCGTCACCAACGCCGGCCCCAATCGACGGCCCTGTGAGAGCAGGAACATCGCGCAGGCTGCCATGCCCAGCAGCGTCGCCCAGCCGCTTGGCGTTCGGTAGAGCCAGTCCTGCAAAGTGGCGATCGGTTGCGCGCCGGCCGTGGCGAAAAAGTCGCCCACTGCAAAGATAACCGTGCCGCCGGGCGGCAGATCTCGCAGCAGCGCCGGCAGAAGTTCGCCCTGATCGTTCTGGCGCAACCCGTCGTTGCTCAGGGCGATGCCGGGCGCTGCGTACCAGACCACGCCGTCGCCCAGCGCCTGCACTGCCAGCACCACCTCGTCGCCGTCGTCGGCCAGCACCGGGACGGCCCCGGGCGCGCCGCTCAGGTCCAGTGTTTGGGCAGGAAACTGGAGGCTTGGCCAGTAGCTCTCCCGGCCTTCGGGCAGCAGCGGCTGCACCTGGCGGCGGGCAACGGTAAGCGTGTCGGACGGATAACTGTAGACGCCAAAGGCTTCGGCCAAGTCACCATCGGTGGCGACGAGAAAGAGCGTGCCGCCGCCGGCCACCCACTCCTGCAGTGCGACCGCTTCCTCCGGCGTATAGGTGCGCTGGTTGGGGTAGACAAAGAGCAGCGCGTCCGCGGGCAGAGAGGCCAACTCCCTTCCCCCGGCGCGCTCGACGCGATAGCCCAGCGCTTCCAGCCAGCGCACCAGGCCAAGCAGCCCAGTGGGCTGTGCACTGTCGAGGGCAAAAGGCGGCGCGGCCACGGGTTCAGCCTGCCGTGTTGCGGTGACCGCCAGCAGCACAGCAACCAGCACAACCAGCGCGAGCAGCGCCCAGCGGCGGCTACCGCTCCCGGACATGGTGAGTGCGCCGCTGCTCATGGCGTCTTCGCCTCCTCGGCGGCGACCTGCTCCAGGCTGTCGATCCGCGCAGCGTAATCTGTGAAGGTGGCGGCGTCCGGCTCTTGGACACCGTACCAGACCACGTCGAAGGTGTCGACCACTGGGCGCAGGAGCGGTTGGAGCGCGTTCTCCGCGGGCACCTGCGCCAGCACCTCGCGGTTGGTCAGGCTGCGGTCCGCGGGCACCAGGCGGCGGCGCTCCAGGCCAAGCAGCGCGGCAAGATAGAGGTTGCGCACTGCGTCGCGATAAGCGCCGGTGCGGGCAAGTTCGTCGGCGCGGGCGCGGGCTTCTGCGGGCGTGCGCGGCAGCGCTGCATCATCGCCGGGTTGTGCCGCAGCGGCATCGGCGACAAAGCGCCCCAAGAAGCGGCGCAGCCAGAGACCGAGCAGCCAGAGCAGCACCAGCCCGGCGATGGCGGCAATGGCCCAGCCCGCCAGTTCAGCCACTGTCGATGTGGCGCGCTGCGCCGCTGGATTGGGCTGCAAGTCCGGGAAAAGGCCGTCCAGCAATTCAGAGAGCCAACGCAGAAAGCGCTCGCCCAGCGTTTCGCCGCGGGTAAATTCCGGCAGTTGCCACACCGGGTCGAGCAGCGCCAGCCGGGCAGCGGTCTGGTCATTGGCGGCAAGTTGCAGTTGTGTGCGGGCCGTTGCCAGGCGCGCAGCGGCGTCAGCGCGCGTCAGCGGCGTGCCGGCAGCGCCGAGCAGCGGCTGGACAGGGGCAATTTCCCCATTGGGCAGTTGAATGGCGGTAAAGGGGGCGAGTTCACGGCGGGCAGCGGCGAGGGCGCGGGACTCATCACGCGCAGCGGCGAGCAGCGCCTCGGCCGTTTCCAGGGCAGCGGCGTAGTCAGCCAGGGCGGGCGCGGAGGCCGGCGGATCGGGCGGCGCCTGGGCAGAGAGCGGCAGCGGCGGTTGGGTTGCCAACAGGAACACCAGCACACCAATCGCCCACAGGCAGGATCTGCACACCGCCCAGGCCGCGCACGATCTCACGCCGCGCTCTTCCTGAGCACCTGTTTCTTCATGTACTGGAGCAGCGCGTGCAAGCCGCGCACGCGCTGTGGGGTGATCACTTCCGGCAGGCCCAACAGGATGTGGATGTCGTCAGGTGTCTGCAGCACCTGTGCGGGCGTGGCGCCGTGAAAGCCTTCGGCCAAAATGGCGGCGTAACCGCGCACCGTGGGCGACTCCATTGGTACATCCAAATGAAACTGCACGGCGCCGTCGTTGATCTCGGTAAATAGAAAAACCGGCGACTGGCATTCGTGCACCTGCTCCATCTGATCGCGCTGCGCCTGCAAGACAGGAGGCAAATCCGGCAGGCTGTAGGCGTATTCCAGGAGATAGTCAAGGCGCTCGCGCGGCGATGCTTCGCGAAACTCCTCGACGATCTGTTGCAGCGCCGGCGGGCAGCGCTCGATCTTGCTCAAGGTGATTGCATCTGTGTCCATGAGGGGTGATCCTACTGTAGTCGGCTGGAGGCGTCAAATGGGAGAGTGAGGGGGCGAGAGGGTAAGGGGGTGATGAGGTGAGAGGGTGATGAGGTGATGGGAGTGAGTGGCTTCACCCCTCTCACCCTCTCACCCCCCTCACCTCATCACCCCCTCACTCCTACACCGGGCGCGTGGCCAGACCTACAGCGGCCCGATGTAGACGATCTCGATGAGGATGCGGTCCGGCGTCTCAAACATCACCTGGTAGTAGGTGCTCTGTTCGTCGCGGGCAAACTCAGGCCGATGGCAAGGTGTGCCAAAGAGAGATGCGACGCCGCGCGCCGTGAGATAGGCCGCAGCCTCGTCCACATCGGCCACCGAGGCGGCGGCAAAGGCCAGGTGATTCATGCCTGGGCCGTCGTAGTCGTTCTCCACGGCCTTAGCTTCACCGCTGAACCAGAGGCTCTGCCCATCGACATGGCCGACGCCGACCATGGCCGGCCAGTCGCCGATCAGGTTCCAGCCAAGAAAGACGAGGAGATCGCGGTAAAAGGGCAGGTTCTCTGCCCGCACATTGAACTGAATATGGCCAATTGGCGCCTGCATGGTTGGGTCCTTTCTTGCAAAGAAAGACCGCGGCTGCGACGGGAAACGGTCACAGCCGCGGTCCAGCTCGCCCTATCGTGATGGTGATTTACTCGCCGGGATGCGCGGCCTTGAAGACCAGCGCGGCCACGATGCCCGCGGCAAGATTCGCAACGAGGTAGATCCAGATATTCGCCCAGCTAAACAGCCCCATCAGCGTCACACCGACGGCCACGGCCGGGTTGAAGGCGCCGCCGGACACCGTACCCACCGCATAGGCGCCAGCCAGCACACTCATGCCGATGGCC
>JAPKMV010000374.1 GCA_026645635.1 Caldilineaceae bacterium | reverse complement strand
TGGCGTAAGCCGCGGCAAACAGCCCCCATGCGCTGACCGGGTCGCTGAAAAAGCCCTGGGTGTAGGGCCAGGCCATCGTCGCCAGCCCAAAAATCAGCGCCGTGGCGATGGAGGTGCTGCGACGCCAGCCCAGCCGCCGCCCCATGCGAAAGAGCAGCGCGCCCGTCCACGCCGTGAGCAACGGGTTGAGCAGGAGCGCCACATGGACGATGCCGACCGAGGGCCAGATCAGGCCGAGCCATGCCAGCGGCGCGGCGAGCAGCACCTGTCCGATCCCCTTGCGCGTGTAGAGGTTGCCGTCGGCGCCAATGTTGCCCTGCTGGTTGCCCATCCACAGCAGTTGGTTGCTGTCGAAACTGCCCCGCCGCACCAGGTTCTCAGTGGTGGCGAAGGTGGACAGCCCGTCGCTGCTGTCGATCAGGCCGGTGAAGGTGAAGAGATAGCAAGCGAGCAGAAAGCCAAAGAGCAGCACCGCAATGTGGCGGTCCCTGGCGCTGATTTCGTGGGGGGTGAGATCATTGGTGGTGCGATTGATGAAGTTACGAGGGGCGAGGGGTGAGGGGCGGTGTGTGTCCCGGTCGCTGGCCCTGGTGTCTGCGTGCAAATCCATGAACTCTGCTCAACGTCGCTGTCAACTCCGCCCCTTTCACCGGCAGGCAGGAGAAAGAGGCTGGCGTCTGAAGGTTTGTCTAGTCGTCGGTCCCATCTATGGGCAACGTCAAATGGTCGGCCTGCGTTCCGTCGGCCAGGCGGATGGGCCGGCGGCCCTGTGCGTCGTACATGCCAACGTGCAAGGTGTACGGCCCTGGCGGTGCATCCGGCGGCAGCGCCAGCCGGTACGGGTCGCGCACGACGCTTCCCGGCTGCCACATCGTGGTCGGCGCACTCCCGCGCACCGGCACGTTGTCTTGCTGCGCTATCATCGCGCCAGCCGCATCAAATAACTGGGTGAACACCGTGTAATTGCCCTTCACTGGCGCATCGGCACGCCAGTAGAGCACCAACTCCAGCGCGCCGCCGGCGCTGTCCAACTGCGGTGCAAGCGCCAGCAACACAATCTCGCTGCCGTCCGCCAGCATCGTGGCGACGGGCGCCGCCGGCAGCAGCGCCATACGCCCCACGCGACAGTCGCCCAGCATCTGATCGTCGAAGAGAGCGGCGCCCGGCTCTGCCAGGAACTGCTGCGCCGCGGGCGACCAGCCTGCGCCGCCCTGTTCCACCCACCAGAATTCGCCCTCAGCGCCCAGCGCCGCCATCTTTTCGGCAATGACGTCGTCTGCGGGCCGGTCGACTGGATTGTACCCCTCCAGGATGCGCAGCGTGTAGGCGCGGTGCAGCCACGGATAAAAGTCGCGCCAGACTGTTTCCTGGGGCGTGGCCAGCACCGTTGTGGTGTCGCCGGCGCTCACCTGCAGTTGCTCGATGGCAGGGCGGCAGGGATGCTCGGCCAGGCGGCGCTGGCTGTAGGCCGTGGCCGCCGTGGGCGTCGCCACGACCGCGCCGGCGACAGCCGCCGTCAGCACGACCATTCCACCCCAGGCCCCGGCTTGCTGCAACAGACGCGCCGTGCGTGGCGCCGGCCAGATCGTCCCCAGCCACTCCACACCCAGCAGCAGCAGCAAGAAGGTGCGGGTGATGACCGTGGCGACCAGAATCCAGCGCTCATCGGGCAAGATGACCATGTAGACATAGGATTCGACAAAGTTGATCGCGGTCAGGCCAATCGCCAGCGCCATCCCGCGCAGGGTGGGCGAAAGCAGCACGAGGAAGGCGATCACCCAGAGCACGAACTGCGGACTCCAGCCCTTGAGATAGAGCAGCAGCCAGACCATGCTGACGGCGGTGAAGGTGACGGCGGTGCGACGCTGCGTCCAGTCGTAGCGCCGCGTGTACAGCCACAGATAGGCGAGCAGAAACGCGGTGGTGATCAGCCCCCAGGGCAGGTGCGACTCCCACTGCCCGCCGGCGCGAAACGCAGCCAGGTTGCGCATATCGATGGGCACCAGCCCGAAGCCGTAGTAGCCGTCGAGCAGTGCCCACAGGCTCTGCCACGGCGGGCGAATGCTGTTGGCGCGGAAGCTGCTCAGCGCCAGTTCCAGATTGAAGCGCGCCAGCGGGAAGCCGACGCCCACGACCACGGCGCCGAAGATCGCGGCGTAGAGCGCAGGGCGCAGCAGGTTGCCCGCTGCACCGCGCTTGAACCACTCGTGGCGAGCGGCATCCCAACTGAGGCGCGCACCCAGCCAGCGCACGGCGACAGGCAGCAGAATCACCGGCGTCAGTTTGACCAGAAAGCCCAGTGCCACGGCGACAGCGCTGACGGCCCACGCGCCCCGCCACCGGCTCAGCAGCAGGTCCAGACTCAGCAGCAGGAAAAAGAGCGGCATGGCGTCGAACCAGCCGAGCATGGTGTAGGCTGGGGCAAAGAGCAGGGCGTAGAGCAGCGGCGGCAGGAGGGGCGAGCGACGCAGTGTCTGCCAGCCAGCGTCCGGTGCATCAGCGGCGGCTGGCGGCAGTTCCGCAGCCAGTTTGCCCGCCAGCCGGTAGATCAAGATCAGATTGCCCGCTTCAAAGAGCAGCAGTTCAATCCCAAAGACAGTGTGGAAAGCCAACCGCGGCTCGAACCACGGCGGCGCCAGGCTGGACAAAGCAAACGCCGGCAGCATCAGCGCCGGAAAGAGCGGTGGGTAGACCGACCAAAGATTTTCGTAGGTGGTGTAGCCCATCGGGCCGGTGAGACCCCAGGCGTAGTAGTACTCGAAGTCCGAGCCGTCGGCAATGAAGCCGCCGGGACGCAGGAGCAGAATCGCCAGCAGCCGGAAGCTGACAAAGAGCAACAGCAGTAGCAGAAACCCGTAGTGGCGAAGGTAAAAACTGCGCCAGCGCGCCAAAGTCATTCTTCCCATTTTGCGGCGCGGCGGGGGATTCACCAAATTGGGGGCAGGGTGAACGAGAATGCGATAGACCGCGGATTTGGCGGATTAGACGGATTTACGCGGATTCTTGAAATTATCCGCGAGAATCCGCCAAATCCGTCTAATCCGCGGTCTATCCAATCCCCAATATCGCGCGCGCCTCCGCCGGCGTCGCGACCTCGCGTTGGAGCATGTGGACGATGCCCACTGCCTGCTCCACGAATTCGGCGTTGCTCCTCGCCAGCACACCGCGGCGCAGGTAGAGGTTGTCCTCGAAGCCGACGCGCACGTGCCCGCCCAGGAGCACGCCCAGGGTGATCATCGCCAGTTGGCTGCGCCCCACGCCCAGCACCGACCACTGCGCCCCCGGCGGCAGCTTGCTGCGCATGAAGAGCAGATTCTCCGGCGTGGCCGCAATGCCCCAGTTCACGCCCATACAGAGTTGAAACCAGGGCGGCGCCGCAATCAGCCCCTGCGCGATCAGGTCGTTGGCCTGGTCGATGTGGCCGACGTCGAAGACCTCCAACTCCGGCTTGACGCCCGCCGTAGCCATGCGCCGCGCCGCCTCCACGCCAAATTCCGGCGGGTTGGCAAAGAGCCGGTCGCGGAAATTGAGCGAGCCGACATCCAGCGAACAAAGCTCCGGGCGCAGGCTCACTGGTTCCAGCCGCCGCGCAATGACGTCGTCGCCCGTGATGTTCAACCCGCTGGTCGTCAAGTTCACCAGCATGTCGCAGCGGCTGCGGATGCGGTCGAGCACCTCGGCGAAAAGCGCCAGCCGCGAGTCGGGCGCGCCGGTCTCCGGGTCGCGCACGTGGATGTGGGCGATGGCCGCGCCGGCTGCGTGCGCTTCCACGGCGGCGTCGGCAATTTCGGCGGGCGTGTAGGGCGTCGCCGGGTTCATTGCTTTGGTCGGGCGGGAGCCGGTCACCGCCACGGTGATGATTACTTTGCTCATAGCGACTGCACGAACGCGCCCAGCCGCTCCAGCGCTTCCTGGGTGGCCGGGTGATGGTCAGCCATCAATGCCGCGGGATCCGGATTGGCGCGATAGGCGGCCAGTAAGGCTGCTGCGTCGTCGTCGGTCTCCATGTCGAGATAGCTGGTCGCCAGACGCAGGCTGAGCTGCTCCGCGGGCACGCCAAACGCCGTGCCCGGCAGCGTCGCGATCTGGTAATGCTCCAGCAGATAGGCGGCCAGTTCGTCGGACGTATGCACCCCGCGGCCCGCCAGCGCCTCGCGCCAACGGTCGAAGCTGGGAAAGAGATAGAACGCACCGTCGGGTTGGGCGCAGGGAATGCCGAACTCCACCAGCCAACTCCACACATGCTGCGTGCGGATGGCATGGATGCGCGCGCACTCGGCGATGTACGCCTCGACCGCGGGGGCGCCGCCATAGGCCGCTGCGGCCGCATACTGCACCGGCGCGGTGGGCGACGACCACAGTTCGCCCGCGACCACGCGCAGACTGCGCATCAGCAGGCTGCCCGCTTCGCCGGCAGGCGTCACCGCCACGCCCAGGCGCCAACCGCCCAACGATAGATGCTTGCTCAGCCCGCCGAAGACGATGGCGCCCTCAGGATACGCCTTGCCGAGGGACAGGTGTGGGCGGTGGCCGTGGGCTGTCAGCGCGTAGATTTCATCGCTGAGTACGAAAATGTTGTGATCACGACAGTACTCCACCAACTCGCCGATGAACGCCGCGTCGAGCATCTGGCCGGTGGG
>JAPKMV010000373.1 GCA_026645635.1 Caldilineaceae bacterium | reverse complement strand
TCAGCAATCAGGATAAGCGGCTGTAACGTCTCGCTAGACTCCGGGTCAACATCAATCAAACTCCTGATCCACGTGCTGCCGGGTTCTCGCACGTAGTACTTCACCATTGCGCTGGCATCGAGGAAGAATACCTTCATGCATTAACGTCGCTGTTCGGCCACAATGTCGCTGGCCATTGGACCTGGGGGCAGATGATCCAATTCCCACAGTATTTGGTTCTTCTCTGTATCGGACAGCGTGCCCCAAGCCTCACCAAAGGCCAGGAATTCGGGCGGGGGATCGGCAATCAGTCCCTGTCTGCGCATCCACTCGGTCAACTGCTGATGTGTCATCACGTCGTTGCCCCTATCAGACGGTGACCGCATTCTGCTCTTCGGTCGACTCGCCTGCTGTTCGAGCGTCGTCACCTGTCCAATTTCTTGCGTCGCCACTAGCCGACCTCCTTTCATCAACAGTCACAACCTGACAAGTCCGATTGTATCACTCACTCACGGTATTCGCGTAGGCGCGTTCCAGTACCTCGACCACGTGCATCACCGTCGCATTCAGCCCCGCGCGCTTGACGCCGTAGACCATCTGCATGTAGCAGCCGGTGTTGGCGGTGACGATGATGCCGGCGTGGGTCGCGCGCACGTCGGCCAGCTTGCGGTCGAGCACGGTGTTGGCCATCTCCGGCTGGAGCAGGTTGTAGATGCCCGCGCTGCCGCAGCACATATCCGGCTGGCTCAACTCGACCAGTTCCAGGCCGGGGATGCTGCGCAGCAGCGCGCGCGGCTGCTTGCTCACCTTCTGGCCGTGGCGCAGATGGCACGAATCCATGTAGGTGACGCGCGCCTGCACCCGGCCGGTGGGCGGATTGTGCAGGTGGTCGAAGAGGAATTCGCTGATGTCCTTGACTTTCGTCACGAATGCCTGAGCACGCGCGGCATAGGCCGGGTCGTCTGCCAGCAGGTGGCCGTAGCCCTTGAGCGAGGCGCCGCAGCCGCCCGCGTTGTTGATGATCGCCACAAAATCGCCGCCGGCAAAGGCGTCGATATTCTGCCGCGCCAGGTCGCGCGCAAAGGCCGTGTCGCCGCTGTGCAGCGCCGCCGCATTGCAGCAGGTCTGGCTGGCCGGGAAGTGCACCTCGTAGCCGTTGCGCTGCAAGACGCGCACCGTGGCGCGGTTGACGCCGGCCAGGAATGCATCCTGCACGCAACCGGTGAAGAAGGCCACCTTGCCCCGGCGCTGCCCGTAGGCGGGCGCGGGGCGGCTGTAGTCGGGATAGTCGAGGCGGATCGGCGGCGCCATGCCCTCCATGGTCGTCAAGGCCGGCGGCAACTGCGGCAGCACACGCCGGGCAATGGCCGTCAACCCTAGCCGCTGGTAGAGCCATAAGCCCCGCGCCAGCCAGCGCAGCCGGGCGCGGCTGGGCATCAACTCGCGCAGGCCGAACCGCTGGACTAGCTCAGCCATGCCATTGCGCTTTGGCGCAGAGGCGCGGAAACGCGGAGGCTGCGCAGAGAAAACAGGCGACACTCCCCGTAGTTCCTCTGCGACCCTCTGCACCTCTGCGCCTCCGCGTCGAGCAGATGTCTGTTCCTCCGCCAGCGCCGCCTTGGCGGTTTCGAGTAGCAGGCCGTACTGCACGCCCGAGGGGCAGGCGGTCTCGCAGGCGCGGCAGCCCAGGCAGAGGTCGATGTGCTCCTGAAACGCGCCGGCCAGCCCGATGCGGCCATCCGCGGCGCCGCGCATCAGCGCGATGCGCCCGCGCGGGCTGTCCATCTCCAGTTGATTCACCGCATAGGTGGGGCAGGCGGAGAGGCAAAGGCCGCAGTGGATGCACTGGTCCAGCTTGCGGCGGAAATCCGGTGCGTCGAGCAGATCTATGTGGGACATGTTTGCAATTATGGAGTGTCATTTCCGAATCTGCAAGGAGGCCGCACGATCATTGTGCAGCGCCTCCTTCATCTGCACAGGTTGTAGCAATAATTCGACGCCGGTCTCTCAGTCCAGATGTCAAGCAACATCTGTGCACTCTTCATCCTTGCAATTCTTCCATGCCGTAGATAAAATGCAAGGATGATTGCCAGAAAAGCACTTGCAGCCGTCACCGATGCGCTTGATCGGCAAGCAACAGTCGCGCTGATCGGCCCACGGCAGGTCGGCAAAACGACGCTTGCCCTGACCGTTGCGGCCAGGCGACCGACACTGTACCTCGACCTGGAAAACCGAGAAGATCGCAACAAGCTGACGGATCCAGCGCTTTTTTTGAGCGCCTACGAAGATCGGCTGGTAATCCTCGATGAGATTCATCGCGCGCCGGAGATATTCAATACCTTACGTGGGCTAATTGACAGCGGGCGGCGCAAAGGACTACGCACCGGCCGGTTTCTCGTCCTCGGCTCTGCCTCGATTGACCTGCTGCGACAGTCGGGAGAAAGCCTGGCAGGGCGGATTGCCTACGTCGATCTGGGGCCGTTTGATGTGCGGGAAATCGACGCCGGCCCGCAAGCCACGAACGCCCTCTGGGTGCGCGGCGGTTTCCCGGAGAGTTATCTGGCTGCCAATGATCGGCTGAGCATGGCGTGGCGCCAGGATTTCATCCGCACCTATCTGGAGCGGGAAGTCCCACAGTTCGGCCCGCGTATCCCTGCGCACACATTGGAACGTCTCTGGACGATGCTGGCCCACAATCAGGGCGCGCTGCTCAATGCGGCGGAACTGGCGGCGGCGCTGTCCATCAGCGGTCAAACCGTGGCGCGTTATGTCGATCTCCTGGTAGATCTGCTGCTCGTCCGTCGCCTGCAGCCGCACCATGCCAATACCGGCAAGCGTCTGGTTAAATCGCCCAAGACCTATATCCGCGACAGCGGCCTTGTCCACGCCCTGCTTGGCATTGCCGATCACAATTCGTTGGCCGGACATCCCGTTGTTGGGATGAGCTGGGAGGGATTTGTGATCGAAAACCTGATAGCTGCGGCGCCCAGCCAAACAAGGTTCTCTTTCTATCGAACCGCAGCCGGCGCCGAGATCGATCTGCTCCTCGAAATGCCCAAGGGTGAGTTGTGGGCGGTCGAAGTCAAGCGTGGTCTCGCTCCGAGATTGGAAAAGGGGTTCCATCAAGCCCGCGCCGATCTGCTCCCAACGCATTGCTTTGTGGTTTATCCTGGACAGGATCGCTATCCCCTCGGCGCAGGGGGGGACGCAATCAGCCTGACCGCGTTGACGGAGATGCTTTCCGCAATAGACGCCGGGCTGTATGAAGCTGAAAATGACCTCCGGTTTTGAACCAGGTGGTTTCGGTGCTAGGATGGCGGCAACAAGTAAACCAAGGATGTAGCGAATGAACTGCCCAAACTGCAATACCTGGAATCCGGACGACAAAGATGTCTGTTGGCGCTGCCAGACGCCTATGCCTAAACCCAAGCCGCCCAAGAAGAAAAGAGGCGCCGGTTTCTCCGCCTGGGCGTGGATCGGCATCGCCCTGTTGTTTGCACTGGCGACGCTGGCGCAGTGTTTCTTCCTCCCCGGCCCCGCGTGACCGCGCTGCACCCTTCCGCAACTTTGTGACGCTTTCCGCACCCACGCCCAGGGAGATCGCGCGCCGGCTGGTTGCATGGCACGCGCACCATCAGCGCGATCTGCCCTGGCGCGACGCTCCGGCCGGGGCACGCGACCCCTACCGCGTTTGGGTCAGCGAGATCATGCTGCAACAGACACGGGTGGAGACCGTGATCGACTATTTCCGGCGCTGGATGGCGACCTTCCCCACGGTGGACGCGCTGGCGCAGGCCGACCTGCAAGCGGTGCTCAAGGTGTGGGAAGGGCTGGGCTACTATGCGCGGGCGCGCAACGCGCATACGGCCGCGCAGCAGATCGTCGCTGAACACGGCGGGCTGTTCCCAGCGGATCGCCGCCAGTTGCTGCGGCTGCCCGGGATCGGCGAATATACCGTCGGCGCGATCCTGAGCCTCGCCTTCAACCAGCCGGAGCCGATCCTCGATGGCAACGTCAAGCGGGTGCTGGCGCGACTGTTCGACATCGCCGACCCGGTGGACGCGCCCACCACCTTGCGCGAACTTTGGCGGCTGGCGCGGGAGCTGGTGGAGGCAGCGCCGCCCGACGCCGCCGGCGCCTGCAACGAGGCGCTCATGGAACTGGGCGCCACCGTCTGCACGCCGCAAAGCCCGCGCTGCCTGCTCTGCCCACTGGCAGATCTCTGTCTGGCCGCCGCCCGTGGTACGCAGGCCGACCGCCCTGTGATGCCCGCCCGTAAGACCACGCCCCATTTCGATGTGGCCGCGGGCGTCATCTGGCAGGGCGAGCCGTTCGCCTCACCGCTGCTCATCGCCCAGCGCCCGCACAAGGGGCTGCTGGGTGGACTGTGGGAATTCCCCGGCGGGAAGCAGGAGGCGAGCGACGCCGATCTGCCCGCGTGTCTGCGCCGGGAGATCGCCGAAGAACTGGGCATCGCCATCGAGGTGGGCGCGCCGGTGACGGTGGTGCGCCATGCCTACACCCACTTTCGCATCACCTTGCACGCCTTTCACGCACGGCACGTTGGCGGTGAACCGCAGGCGCTGAGCTGCGCCGCCTGGCGCTGGGTGGCGCTGGACGACCTTGACGCCTACCCGTTCCCCGTGACCGACCAAAAGATCA
>JAPKMV010000372.1 GCA_026645635.1 Caldilineaceae bacterium | reverse complement strand
CCTCCTTGACAGCCGGGGTTCGGATGCTCCGTCTACGGAACAATCCACCTGCGGGAAGCTGACCAGCTTCCCGGCAGGTGGAGTATTCTTCATTCACTCAAAACACATATGACCACCTATCTTTTGCGCCGCATCTTCTGGATGATCCCCGTGCTGCTGCTGGTAGCGTTCATCACCTTTACGATGATGCATCAGGCGCCTGGCGGCCCCTGGGATCGCGACCCCAGCCGCCGCCAGGTGGATGCTGCCACGCAAGAGGCGCTCAACAAAAAATTCGGCCTGGATAAGCCGCTCTACATCAACCTGGAAGGCGGCAACCCGTTCGACAGCCAGTTTTTCAACTACATCGGCAGCGCAGTCCAGGGCGACCTCGGCCCTTCCTACCGCCAACGCGGGCGAGATGTGCAGGATGTGCTCTTCGAGCCGCCCAAAGGCAAAGCGATTTGGGACAGTCGTTTTGGCTATTCCATGCGGCTTGGGCTGTTGGCGTTGATTCTTGCTGCGGTGGCTGGCATCCCCCTGGGCATTTTGGCCGCACTCAAACGAAACTCGGTCTTTGATTATTCGGCGCTCTTTGTGTCGACAATCGGCATTTCTGTGCCCAGCTTTGTGCTGGCGATTTTTCTAATTATCGTACTGGCCGGTCAGTTGAATCTTCTGAAAATTATCCAGCGAGATTGGAGCAATCCGGCCGCCTGGTCGGTGCCCGCTATCGTGCTCGGTTTTGGCACCTTTGCCTATATTACGCGGCTCACGCGTAACTCCATGCTCGAGGTGATGGGACAGGATTATGTGCGCACGGCCAAGGCGAAAGGGCTGGGCGGCCGTGTCATCATCACCCGCCACATGCTGCGCAACGCCTTGATCCCGGTGATGACCATCATGGGGCCGGCGCTGGCGGGTTTGATCACCGGATCCTTTATCATCGAAACCATGTTTGGCTTTCCCGGCAGCGGGCGCGAATATGTGACCGCCATCAGCAACCGCGACTACTCCATGATCATGGGCACGACGCTGATCTATGCGCTGCTGATCGTCCTTGCGAACCTGACGGTCGATATCATGTATGGGTTCCTTGACCCGCGTATCAAGGTGAAGTGAGGGAAACATGACGACCTCAGCGACGACCCAGGTGGGCAAAGCAGCGGTCGCGCCAAGCGAAATGACAAAAGCGTTGGCACGCCCCTCTCGTTCATTCTGGCAGGATGCGTGGCTGCGTCTGCTGCACAACAAAGCGGCGGTGGCCGGCGCCATTGTGATCCTGTTCTTCATGTTGGTGGCCGTCTTTGCGCCAGTGTTGGCGCCGCATAACCCGCTGGAATTGAACAGCGGTAAGGGTTTTCTGCCTCCGATGTGGGTTGAACAATCGGCCACCGGCAAAGCGGGCACACCCGAGTTCATCCTGGGCACCGACAATCTTGGGCGCGACGTGTTGAGCCGCTTGATTTACGGGGCGCGCGTGTCCATGGTGGTCGGCTTTATTCCGACACTGATTATCATTGTCGTGGGTGTGTCACTAGGTCTCGTAGCTGGTTACTGGGGTGGCTCCACCGATAATATCCTGATGCGCATTACCGACGTCGTCTATGCGTTTCCTGACCTGCTCTTTTTCATCATTGTGATGACTGCACTGCGCGCCACGGCCATCGGTCAGTTTCTCAATGGTCTCTTCCTGCTCTTTGTGGCGCTGGCGTTGGTCAACTGGGTGGGCGTGGCGCGTCTGGTGCGCGGGCAAGTGCTTGCGCTCAAAGAACGCGATTTCGTGCTGGCATCGCGTGCGGTGGGATCGACGCACATGCGCATCATGTTTCGCCATATCCTGCCCAACTCGATGGGCGTGATCATCGTGGCCATGGCCTTCCTCATCCCCGGCGCCATCATCACCGAGGCGATCCTGGGCTATCTGGGACTGGGGTTGCGCCCTTCCACCGACCCGGCGGACATCTTCATCACCAGTTGGGGGTCGATGCTGCTCGAAGGGCAGAGCGCCATCAACAACCAGCCGTGGCTGCTGCTGGCGCCTGCCATTGCGGTGGCGTTGGTCGTTCTCTCCTTCAACTTCCTGGGCGACGGGCTGCGCGACGCGCTCGACCCGCGGCTGCGGGAATAGCCAAAAACAATCTCATAATCTCGCAATCTCTTTCATGAACCTGAGATTATGAGATTATCGTTTGGTTGAGACATCATGGCCCGCTACATCCTGCGACGCTTGCTGCAAGCCATCCCGACCCTGCTTGGCATCAGCATCATCAGCTTCATCCTGGTCAACGCTGCGCCGGGCGACCCCGTCACCATGCGCACCTTTGGCGACCCGCGCATGACCGAGGAGACGCGCCAGACGCTGCGCCGCCAGCTCGGGCTGGATCAGCCGTTGGCCGTGCAGTATTTCACCTGGCTGACCGGACTTGCCGTGCGCTCCGGCGACCAGGTGGCGATGATGACTTCGCCCACCAACACTTGCGCCTATTTTGGCGGCGTCAACCTCACCGTCTGCAACACCGGCGGCGGTGTCCTGCGCGGCGATCTGGGCACGAGCCTGGATACGAAGCAGCCGGTCTGGAAGCGGCTGGTGGAGCGCATGCCGGCGACATTGGAACTGGGCATCGCCAGCCTGCTGCTGGCGCTGGTGATCGGCGTGCCCGCCGGGGTGCTGGCCGCGGTCTACCGCGGCACCTGGTTCGACGGCGTCGTGCGTATCATCACCGTCATCTTCACCTCGGTGCCGATCTTCTGGATGGCGCTGCTGCTCATCCTGGTCTTCGCCGTGATCCTCGGCTGGCTGCCCACCGGCGGGCGCCAGACCGTCTCTCTCACCCAGGAATTCAACCTGGGCGACCGCCTCCGCCACCTGATTATGCCGGCATTTGTGCTTGCGCTGGGCGGCATTGCCGGGTTCAGCCGGCTGATGCGCACTGAGACGCTCGAAGTGCTCAACATGGATTTTGTGCGCACGGCCCGCGCCAAGGGGCTGCCCAACGGCCAGGTCTGGTTCGTGCACGCCTTTCGCAATGCGCTGATCCCGATGATGACGGTGCTGGGGCCGGCGATTGTCGGCGTGCTCGGCGGCGCCGTGGTGGTGGAGACGATCTTCGCCTGGCCGGGGATGGGGCGGTTGACGGTCAGCGCCGCGTTCCAGCAGGATTACCCGCTGGTGCTGGGCGCGGGGATGTTCTTCGCCGTGCTTACGATTCTCGGCAACCTGCTTTCGGATATTTTCTACGGACTGGTGGATCCACGGGTGAGGCTGGGGTAGTAGTTCACAATTCATAATTCACAATTCTGAATTGTGAATTATGAATTGTGAATTGTGAATTATGAATCATGGCTGCGAGTACTGTCACATCGATCAACGCTGAGTTGCGTCCCGGCGCCGGCCTGGGCAAGCCGCAGACGTACTGGGGCATGGCGATGCGCAGCCTGCGCCGGGACAAGGTGTCGATCGTCGCCATTGTTTTCCTTGTCATCATGGGGACGCTGGCGCTGCTGGCTGGCGTCATCACCGGCGCGCTCGGCGTCGATCCCAACGCGACCAACCCGGCCAACCAATTCTCGCCGCCTTACATTTGGCCCTATCTCCGCTGGCTGCTTGGTTTGGATCCGGTGACGGCGCCGACGCTGCTCTATCAGTCCGACGGTGTGCCGCACTGGCTGGGCACCGATCAGTTGGGGCGCGACCAACTGGCGCGGTTGCTCTTTGGCGCCCGCATCAGCCTGGGCATTGCGCTCACAGCCGCCGCTATCTCGATGGCGCTCGGCGTGGTGGTGGGGCTGGCCGCCGGCTATTTTGGCCGCCGCGTCGATGACGTGGTCATGTGGTTTATCAACACGATGACCAGCATCCCCACCATCTATCTGTTGATTATCGTGAGTGCGCTCTTCAAGCCCACCCCCATGACCCTGACGCTCTTTCTTGGGTTGTTGGGCTGGTTTGGCACGGCGCGCTTCATGCGCGGCAATGTCTTCCGTGTGCGCTCGCTCGATTATACGCTGGCCGCGCGGTCGATCGGCGCCAGCGATCTGCGCATCATGGTTCAGCACGTGCTGCCCAACTGCATGGCGATCATCGTTGTCATCACGGCGGCGGATGTTGCGGCGCTGATTTTGACTGAGTCGATCTTGAGCTTTCTGGGGCTGGGCGTACAGCCGCCGACGGCCAGTTGGGGTAACATGCTTTATCGGGCCAACGATTTCATCTACCTGCGCGACGCCAGCGGCCAGTTTATCGCCTTGCACCTGTTCATCTGGCCGGGCATCGTCATCAGCTTGACCGTGCTCTCGCTCTTCTTGCTGGGCGACGGGCTGCGCGATGCGCTGGATCCAATGTTGAAAAACCGGAAGTAGGCGGGGCGATGTGTGCCATGGCAAGCGCACCTGCGGCGGCGGAATGCTTCCACCGTAGCCGGCGGTTTCCATGCCGCCGGTGTGAAGATATTGCGAGACACCCAATCTGTGTTTGAGGAACCCATATCATGCGTAAGGAGCAAACAATGACCAAACGAACACTCCACCTGTTACTGCTGCTGTCGCTGCTGACCGCGGTGATCAGCGGCTGTGTCCAGCCCGCGCCGATGGCGCCAGCGGAGAGCGCCGCACCGGCAGCAAGCGGTGATGCGGCCGCCGACGCTGCCGCCCCCGGTGAAATCC
>JAPKMV010000371.1 GCA_026645635.1 Caldilineaceae bacterium | reverse complement strand
GTCTGGATCGATGAAGGCGTCTTCCGTCTCGATGATCAGGGCGAATACCAATGGGTCCAGGTGAGACGTGATGACTTTGAGGTCGTAAGGTTTTGCCCATTTGCGGAATGCGTCCACGTCCCGCACCTTGAAGTAGTTGGTGCGGGCGATTCCCATGTAGTCCATAATGTCTCCTTCGCGTGATTGACCGGTTATGGGTTAAGCGGGTTGGTCATCACCGGCCCGATGCGCATGGCGCCCGCTGCGATAGAAGGGGAGGGAGAGAGGTAGCTTCTGCCAGGGGTGTAGACGATCAGATTGACATGGTGGTCGTCGTCAATACGCCATGTCCGACCGCATCATGTCCAGGTGTGGCCGAAAACAAAGGTTTTGCGCAGCAAGGCGATTGTGTTCCGGGGAAGGTCAATTGAATGGACGAGCCGCTGCATGGATTGGCGCTGACGATGTCACCCGTGTTGAGCAGACACAGTTGGACGCCAACATTCTTGTCGTACCAGTATTGTTGCGAGGGAGCATGCGCTGATACCCGTCCTTGGTGGCACGCCGGCACTTCCATTTCGTCTCCCTGCATCACCATCAGCAGGCCGGCTGCGGTCTTGAGTGGCGAATACGCTCCCAGATGTTCAAGCGCGATCGTCCACCCACCGCAGATATGCTTGTGTTGGAGTAAGTGACAACACTCGGTTGTGCTGCTATCCTGTTCCTATGAAGTCTGTGCCACTGATTCGACGGCGGGTGGTTCTCGCCATGGATGCGTTTGTGGAGATCTCAGTCTGGGGCGTCCCACAGCCGGCGCCGCCGGCTGCCCATGCCTTCAAATATCGACTCGCCTATGTGGTCGGCGGCGAGTGCGTCATGCGCTACGACAACGAACGGGGCAAAGGGGAACATCGGCACGAGGGCGCCGAAAAATGGCCCTACGAGTTTTCGACGCCGGATCAGCTGATGCTCGATTTTAGCGCCGACATTGCGAGGTGGAACGATGAACACGGTCGTGCTTGAAGTCAAATCACTGACGGATACGCTGGCAGATGCGGCTCGCTTGATGAATACCGGGCGTGCAGAACATGAAGCGCGCATTGGCTTTGCCACCCCTGAACTGCTTTGGCAGGTGCTGACCAGCAAGCGGTGGCAGCTGCTCAAAACCATGTGTGGCGCTGGCCCCATGTCAATCTGCGAGGCGGCGCGCCGCGTCGGGCGCGATGTGAAAGCGGTACACAGCGACATCACGACGCTGTTGAACGCCGGTCTGGTGGAGCGCACGGCAGACGGTCGCGTCGAATTCCCCTTCGATGCCGTCAAGGTGGAATTCATACTGTCGGCGGCGCCGCAGGCCAGCGTCGGGAAGATGACATAGCGGTATCCCTCAAAGTCCGGCGGTTACTGGTACAGGTCGCCGTCAGCCTATTTGTCTAACGCGGTCGGGCAGACCGGCGCGTGCAGGGCTGGCATGTGGGATTCTGCTCTGCGGACACCGCAGGTACGCTTGGCGGACAGCGTTCATGGGCAGACCAGCCGGAGCGCGCGGCCTACAGCGCGGTCATGCCGCAGCGCGGCCCAGGGTGGTGATTTGTCCCACACAGGCGGATCGGGTTCAATAGGGAGCATCGGTTTCCGTTCTGAAGATTTGCCCAGCTGCTTTGCCCAACGACCAAGAGGATGCACGCATGGACCTCAACCAGTGGCGTCTCGCTGTCAGAGAACAAGCCGGTCGCCTGCGCCGCCGGCTCAGTGATCTTGTCCGCCAGACCGAACGGCTGGCGCCTGGTGTGATCTACGGCGCCACCGCGGGTCTGACCGTGGCGCCGCTGGTGGCGGCTGCACAGACCGGCAGCGTGCCCTATGGCGAGTTGACGGCGCTGCTGGGTGGTATGGGCGTCAACCTGCTGAGCAACGAGCTGTACGCCTGGAAGCAGCGCAGCGAGGAAGAACTCGTCGAGGCACTCCCCGCCCGCCTGAGCGAACTCGCTGTGGAAAACCCCGACTGGCGTGACCTGCTGGACAAGCTGGTGCAGGAGACGCAGGCCATCGCCGCTGTACAGGGGGCGCTGGGCGAGGCAGCGGCGCGGTATCTGGCCGTGCTGGAGGAAGATGCGCAGCGGCTGGGCAGCCGCATCATCGTGGCCAGCGTGGGCGACAATGCCGGCAACGTGCTCATCGGCGACGGCAGCACTCAGACCATTACGGAGACCACGGACAACCGCACTGTCAGTGTGAGCGACGGCGCCGTCGCCCAGGAACAGGGCATCGCGGCCCAGACGCTGACCGGACAGGCCAGCACCGGCCCGGATGCCATCCAGATCCAGGCCAAAACAGTCAACTTCTATCAGGGCAGCGGTTCTGGCGAACGCCCGGTGGCCATTACTGCGGTGGATCGCGCTTCCGCCCTGGGCTTGTATCTCCAGTACCTGATTGCCGCCAACCGCTACCTGCAGCTCCAGGGCATCCGCGCCCAGGGGACGCTGGTGGATGTGGAGTTGGAGCGCGTCTATGTGCGGCTGCGCGCGCTGCGCGAGCGAGCCGCCGAAGCGGCGTGGCTGGCCAGTCAGGCCGAGGCCGCCCCCGGCGAGCTGGCGCGCGGCCGGTCAGAAGGCAGCGTGCGAGAAGAGGTCACCATTCCCGTGGAAGAGGCGCTGGCCGCCCACAACCGGCTGGTGGTGCTGGGCGACCCCGGTAGCGGCAAGACAACCCTGCTGCGCTACCTGACCCTGCTCTATGCCCGCACCCTGGCCGAGAAGGGCAGCACGCTGGTGCAGACGCGCCTGTCGGCCAAGGAGCCTTCCCGTCTTCCCATCCTGATCCTGCTGCGCAGGGTGGGCGACTTTCTCCAGAAGAAACCCGACACGGGCACCGACGGCCATGCGCTGCTGCTCGAATTCCTGCAGGAGAGCCTGGCCAACGAGCGCATCCATGCGCCGGCGGACTTCTTCGATGCGTGGTTGAAGAACGGCGACGCTGCGCTGCTTTGCGATGGGCTGGACGAGGTGGCGGATGCGGACCTGCGGCGGCGGGTGGCGCGGCTGTTGGAGCGCTTTGCCGCCGCCTATCCCACCTGCCGCTGTGTGGTGACCAGCCGCATCGTCGGCTATAGCGGCGCGGCGCGGCTGAGCGAGGGCTTTGTCACCACCACCGTGCGCGACTTCACCCTGGCCGAGGTGGAGCAGTTTCTCCACGCCTGGCACCGCAGTCTGGCCCGGGGCATCCGCGGCGAAGGCCCCAGCGCCGAAGCCTACGCCGCCGACCAGACGCGGCAGCTCATGGAGGCCATCCGCGGCAACCCGCGCATCCAGGAACTGGCGATCAACCCGCTGCTGCTCACCGTGATTGCCGTGGTGCACCGGGACCAGGTCAAGCTGCCCGACCGCCGCGCCAAACTCTACGAAGAGGCGGTGGATGTGCTGCTGGGGCAGTGGGATGCCGGTCGCGGGGTGCACGAACCGCCCATTCTCCCCGACGGGCGGCCCTTCGACAAGGATGACAAGCGCACAGCGCTGGAGCAGGTGGCCTGGTACATGCACGCGCAGCCCACGCGTGAGATAGACGCCGCCACGCTGGACGGCCTGCTGGCAGCCTGGTTTCAACAGCGCCTGCCCGATGTCCAGGCCGCGCACAAGGCTGCAGCGAATTTCTTGAGCGTCATCCAGCAGCGAGCTGGGCTGCTCACCGCACGCGGCGCCGACGGCGTCTATGCCTTTTCCCACCTCACCTTTCAGGAGTACCTGACCGCCCGCGCTCTGGCCGGGGCGGATGATTTCCTGACCTACACCACGGCCCATGCCGCCGACCCCTGGTGGCGCGAGGTAATCCTGCTGGAAGTGGGCTACCTGAGCTTCAACAACCCAGGCCGGGCCGAACGCTTGATTGCCGCCTTGGCCAACCAGCCCGCCCCAGCCCAGGAACCCTATGCAAACCTGGTGCTGGCGGCTGAGTGCCTGCGCGACGTGGGCGAGGGCCGGCTGCCGGCCAGCCTGGTGCAGAGCGTACAGCAGCGCCTGCGCCGCGACCTGGAGAAGCCGCCGCCCTTCTACACCCGCTGGTTCCGCAAACAGGGCATCCGGACCTGGATCGAGCAGCGCAGCCGGGCCATGGAGGCGCTGGTGCGAGCGGGCGCCGGCTACTGGACGCCGCCCTGGGGGGAACCGGAGTGGGTGAAGATTCCTGCCGGTGAGTTCTGGCTGGGCGAAGGCAGGGAGGCGCGCCGGGTGCACCTGCCGGCCTACTGGATCGGCAGGACGCCGGTCACCAATGCCCAGTACCAGTTGTTTGTGGAGCACGGCGGCCGCCCCCCCGGACATTGGGAAGGCGACCGCGTTCCTAAGGGGCTGGAGAGCCACCCCGTGGTGTACGTTAGCCATCAGAGTGCCGTGGCCTACTGCCGTTGGCTGAGCCAGGTCACCGGGAAACAGGTCAGGCTGCCCAGTGTGGCGGAATGGCAGAAAGCCGCCCGGGGTGACCAGGACAAGCGCATTTACCCCTGGGGCGACACCTGGGAGCCGACTCGCTGCAACACCAAAGAACTGGGCCTGGGCGCCACCACGCCGGTGGGCATCTTCCCGGAAGGCGCCAGCCCTTCCGGCTGTCTCGACATGGCCGGCAATGTGTGGGAGTGGACGGCGGATGCGTATTACAAGGATATAGATTACTATTGGTTGAAAGGC